>NZ_JANSIM010000022.1:0-20988 GCF_047502655.1 Synechococcus sp. R5-12
TGGTTTTTATTACCATCTATTTCAACTGATCGCGCTAGCGGGCCAGAGGCCTTAGCAGGAAGCAACCGGTCGTTTGTTTCACCTTGACGGTGAGATAAATGACTATGCGTTGTGGAACGGTTTATTGCAATTGACCTACTCGCGACCGCTATAGCTGGCTTCCGCCCAGAGCGTGAGCTGGGGGCCTTACGGCACTCCTTCGTAAATCACATAGACTCCGGCGCGCTCAGGCCGAGAATGCCGGTGAGGACGTTAAACAAAACCTGCTGCGTGGCCTGCACCAATTGGATGCGGGCTTGGGCCAAAAGGGGATCCTCTTTCAAGAGCGGCAAAATACGGCAGTTGTCGTAAAACTTGTTGAAATCGGCGGCGATGGCTTCTGCATAGCGGATGATCTTGTGGGGAGCGCGCTCTTCGGCAGCGGCGATCAGCTCATCCGGCAAGGCCAACAAGCGCAGCAGCAGGGCCCGCTCTTCTGGCTCTTTGTAGGGCAGTTTTTGTTGCTCCGTCAAAGGGACTTTGTTGGTCAGTTCAACCTTTTCTTCTTCCTGTAGCCGCCGCAGCAGAGTGCAACAGCGGGCATGGCTGTAGTGAACATACACGACCGGGTTATCGAAAGTTTGCTTGACGGCCAAATCCAAATCGAAGTTGATGGGGCTGTCCATGCTGCTGCTAAGCAAAAACCAGCGGGCTGCATCGACCCCCACGCCAATTTCTGGATCTTCGATCAGGTCATTGAGTGAGACAAAGTTGCCGGTGCGCTTGGACATGCGCACTTCGGTTTTCTCACCGGTTTGCGGGTCGGTTTTGAACAATTTGACAAATTGTCCAATCAAGATTTCCAGCTTGACATCTGGGCTGAAGGCACCCACCGCCGCCTTTAAGCGGCCTATATAGCCATGGTGATCCGAGCCAAGAATGTTGATCAGCCGGTGATATCCCCGCTGCACTTTATCCCGGTGGTAGGCAATATCGGCGGCTAGATAAGTGAACGAACCATCGGCCTTTTGCACCACCCGATCCTTGTCGTCGCCAAATTCTTGGGTTTTGAAATAGACGGCCTCTTCGGCCCCTGGCTTGGGATCCTCACCCCGCGGCGCTTTGGCCCTGTAGAGAAAGCCGCGCTCTTGCAGCTCCTGCAAAGCTTGCTGGATGGCGCTCAGGCCTGTCTGGGGATCGGGGGTGTGCAGGCGGCGCTCGCTAAACCAGTGATCAAACTCGGTGCGTAGTTGTTGCAGGGTCTGCTTTTGCCAGGCCAGCATTTCCCCATAGGCAAAATCGGTGTACTCCTCTAGGGTGGTGGGCAGAGGGCGGATCCCGGCTTTCACCTGCTCCAAGAGACGTTGGGCCATCTCGATCAAGTAGGTGCCGTGATAGGCATCTTCCGGCAAAGCGATGTCTTCCCCCTGCAGTTGCCGCACCCGCACCTCGAGGGACTGGCCCAGGAGCCGCATTTGGTTGCCGGCATCGTTGATGTAAAACTCCCGCTCCACCTGGTGGCCCGTCCAGTGCAGCAAGTTGGCCAACGTAGAGCCAACGGCAGCCCAGCGCCCATGGCCGACGTGCAAAGGCCCCGTCGGGTTGGCGGAGACAAACTCCAGCAGAATGCGCTCAGGATGGGGAATGGCTGTTTTGCCGAAGTTTTCTCCCAGATGCAGCAGCTCTTGCAAGCGCTTGGCCAAAAAGGGATCCCCCAGCCGGAAGTTGAGATACCCTCCTCCCGCCACCTGAGTTTCGATGTCCGGCAGATCCAAGTGTTTTTGCAGGGTTTGGGCGATCTGGGCCGGTGCTAGGCGGCAGAGCTTGGCCATGCCCAGGGGGGTGGGACAGGCGTAATCGCCGTAGCGAGGGTCATTGGGGATCTGGATCACGGGGGCAATGGCTGCGGCTTGTGGGGGAGCCAGGGATCCCAGTTGCCCCGCCTCTGAGGCCCGTCGAATGCTCTCGGCTACGGCGGCGGTGAGAAACCGAATCAGCGAGGTGGATACGGGTTGAGTGGCCATGGCTGTTCGTGTCGGCAGACGTCGAGAGAGGTTCCAGGGATGCCTGGGGCAGTAAAAGCATCATCATATCGACAGCCAACCGGCTCTGACAAAATCTGACAAAAGAATAGATGCTCCTCCAGCCAAACTTTGCTTTTGCTCGCCTGCTTTGCGAAGATGGCTCTGACAAATTGACGGGACAGAGCTTTAGGCCAAGCTTTTGGGTACAAAGTATCACCGAATACAAAAGTTTAACTCTGCTTTGCTAGGTTGTTTGGCGGTAATGCTCGCCTTCCCGCTTGCGGATTTCTGCTGAGACAGCTGCTGTGGAGTTTACTAGTATGTCCATCCGGAAATCGTCGCGTCGTCAATTCCTTCAATCTGCTGCTGCGGCTGCCTCTTGGGTTGCCGTTGGAGGGCTAAAGGCGAGGGCTCAGAGCCGCGGGCCGCTTCTGGTTTCCCAGGGACTGACGCCCCTGAAGTTTACCCTCTCTTGGTTGCCCTCTTCGATGGATACCCCCCTTGTAACGGCGATCTTGAAGGGCTACTTCGCCGAAGAGGGGCTGGAGGTCACCTACGAGCGCGGCTATGGCTCCGCCGATTCCATCACCAAGATTGCCGCTGGCCAGTACGACCTGGGGGAAGGGGATCCCTACTCCATGATCGAGTTCAATGCCAAAAATCCGGACGTGCCCTTGGTAGCGATCTATGTCCACTTCAATCGCTCTCCCTTTGGCATCTACACCTTGAAAGATAAGGGCATTGGGGAGCCGGCCCAACTGGCGGGCAAGAAGCTAGGAGCACCGGCAGGGGATGCGCCGCGTCGGCTCTGGCCGGTCTTTGCCAAGCAAGTCGGCATCGATCCGGGGTCGGTGGAGTGGCTGACCATGGAGCCACAGTTGCGCGAACCTTTCCTCATCCAAGGTCGGGTGGATGCCATCAGCGGCTTTATGACCTCGGCCATGCCCAATCTGGTGCGGGGCGGGGTCAGCTTGGAGGACATCACGGCTTTCCTTTACAACGACTATGGCCTTGAGCTGTACGGCAATGCGCTCATCACTCGTGTGCAATTGCTGCAGGAAAAACCGGAGCAGCTCAAAGCTTTTTTGCGGGCGTATGTTAAGGGTTGGCAAGACACCATCCGCGACACCGATGGCAACATGTTGGCCCTTCTGGACAAAGCCAAAGCCGAGGGGCAGGTGCTGGATATGGCAACTGAGAAATTGCGCCTCGCCCTGGCCATGCCGCGCCTGTTTGTTACCGATGAGGTGCGAGAAATTGGCTTGGGGGATGTGGTGCCCGCGCGTATGGAAACCTCAATTGCTCAGGTGGTGGATGGCTTTGGCTTGTCTAGCAAGCCCCCTTTGAAGAAAGTGTTTGACAACAGCCTGCTTCCCCCAAAATCCGAGCGGATGATCGGCTGATCTGGATGATCCGGTACCAACTTTGAGGCCTCTGTCTGTTGACTTTTGCAGACAGCTAGCCCTTCCTGCCAGCTGGTCAACTTTTCTCGATGACCGGTGAGAGACGTAGCTCAAAGGCCTACGGCCCGCTGTCGCGATTGGCTCTGTCATCCAAGCGAGATATTCCCAAAGCTTGTCCTGTTCACAGGAGGGAGCCCAAATTTCTCTTGAGGGGAGAACCGCAAGCGACCCAGAGCAGTGAGGAAATATCTCAAACTTTGTTTAAGGTTACTTAAACTTGGGAAACCAATGTGCTGGGAAAGGCAGCTTATGAGGGCTTAATGCCGGGGTGGCTTTTCCGATCCCGAAAAAAAGCTGAATAAGTGTGTGGCGCCCAGGGATCCCTTTTAACCTGGAGGGGATCACTAGGGAGTTTAGGCCCTTGGAAACTTTTGTTCTGATTAAGCAAGTTCCTGATCAAAATGCCAAGGCCGGCATCAACAGTGACGGCACGATCGATCGCGCCAAGGCCAAGCGGATGTTAAACCCTTTTGATCGCTATGCACTGGAAGCAGCTCTGCAAACCAAACGGCAACACGGGGCGAGAGTAACGGCAATTACAATGGGGCCACCCCCGGCCATTGAGGTGCTCTACGAGGCCATTGCCCACGGGGTGGATCGGGGTATTTTGATGACCGACCGCCGCTTGGCCGCTTCCGATACCCTAGCCACTGCCTATACTCTGGCCCAGACGGTTCGCTATGCTGGCCGGCCTGATGTGATCTTCTGCGGGCTCCAGACCACCGACGGCGATACGGCCCAGGTGGGGCCACAACTGGCGGAGCGATTGGGGATCCCTCAGGTCACCTATTGCGAAGCCTTCGAGATTCGGGATGGGATCCTGGTGGCGCGGCGGGCCATCGAAGGGGGATCCCAAATCGTAATGGTGCCCCTGCCGGTTTTGATTACGGTGGCCAATTCCGCTCGGCGTTTGGCCTACCCCACTCTACGGGGTGTGCAGCGGGTGCAGCGGCTAATGCGGGATGAAATGGCACGGGCCGAGGCAATCCAGATCCTCAACTTGGACGATGTGGGGGCAGACCCGGAGCGCTGCGGTCTCAAGGGATCCCCAACCATCGTGGCTGCCACCGAAAAAGTGGGGGAAATTGGCGGCAACTGTCAGGTCTTTCAGGGACAATCCGTCCCCCAACTGGTCAACCAACTGACCCAGGCCGTTGACCTCTCCCGCTACGCCGCAACCTCCTAGATCTTTACATCTTGCGTCCCACCGGCCCCCCATCGCCCCTCAATCATCACTGTCTGATCATCGACCCCAGGCCAGCTGGCTGCGGTGAAAAGTTGACCCAGAAGGACTCTGCTGACATCGTCGCAACCCCAACCCGATTCAATCCCGATCTCAACCTAGGAGTCACAGTTTTATGGATCGCAAGCGGATAGTGGTCTTCGCCGAGCAGGTGAACGGGGAACTGCAGCCCATTGGCTTAGAGTTGTTGGGGGCCGGGCGGCGGCTGGCCGATAAGCTGGGAGCCACCTTGAGCGCTCTTGTGCTTGGATACAACATTGCCCACTTGCCCCCAATTCTGATCGGCCACGGGGCAGATCAAGTCTTCATCGCCGATCACCCCGAGTTGGCCGAATACCGCACCTTGCCCTACCGCCGGGTGATCACGGACTTGATCAAAAGCTGGCCCCAACCACCCCACACCATCCTGCTGGGATCCACCACCACCGGGCGAGATCTGGCCCCTCGCTTGGCCGCCCACCTGGAGACCGGCCTGACGGCAGACTGCACCGAGCTGGACATTGGCCCCTTCGAGTACACCAACAGCAAAGATCCCAGCAAGTCTGGCCTCTTCCCCGACTGCCTCTACGCCATCCGGCCCAGCTTTGGCGAATCTCTCAAGGCCCGCATCCTCGGCCCGTGGAAAAACCCCCAAATGGCCACGGTGCGCCCAGGGGTGATGGTGCCTCTGCCCTGGGATGGATCCCGCCAGGGGGACGTGATCCCGGTGCCGGTCAACTTGGATCCCGGCGATCTGCGCCTGCAGATTGTGGAAACGGTGCGCAACCTGTCCCAGGCGGTGGATCTCACCCGCGCCAAGGTGATCGTTTCCGGCGGCTACGGGCTGGGATCCCCAGAGGGATTTGAGCTGTTGAAGGAGTTGGCCGCTTGTTTCCCCAACAGCGCCGTCGGCTCCTCCCGCAAGGCCGTGGATTCTGGGTGGATCCCCTATGCCCACCAGGTGGGCCAAACCGGCAAGACCGTCCGCCCCCAGCTCTACATCGCCTGCGGCATTTCTGGGGCCATTCAACATCGCGTGGGCATGGACAAATCCCAGACGATCATTGCCATCAACAAAGACAGCGCCGCTCCTATCTTCAAATTTGCCCACTACGGCATTGTCGGGGATCTCTACCAGGTGGTGCCGGAGCTGATCCGGCAACTGCGACAGAGACAGGAGGAGCTCCGAGAAGGCGCCGAGGGCCAGCCTTTCCAGAGCCTCGGCGAGCGGATCCCAATTTTGCAGAGTCGATGAGAGATGGTTGGCAAAAACGCTCTCAGTGCAGGGCCATTGTCAGCAGCCCCTGCTGCCCCAGCAACACCTCCCGCAACAGGGTAACCAGGCCCACCCAAACCACAGGGGCCATGTCCACACCTCCCAGAGGCGGGATCAGGCGACGGGTCGGGCGCAACAGAAACTCCGTCAGGCCGACCACCAACGAGTAGGGCAACCGAGAAGTATCCAGTTGCGGATACCACGACAGAAAGATGCGCAGCACAAACAGGAGGGTGTAGAGCGCCAACAGTGGGCCAAGCACCCAAGAGGTGAGAATTGGCAGCATAGGTTACTCAAAGAACAGGTTTACTGGTGGCAGTTCTCTCCATTTTGCTCTAATTGGGAGGGTCTGCTGGAGTCCAGAGATACCTCGGGGAATGCAGGCGCTCGGCCCAAGTCAAACCCCAACTTTTTTAAACTTTAACCCTCTTCCCGAAAATGGCCTTACCGGCGGGGCAGCAACAGTTAAAGACTAGCGTCATAATAGACGTATCTTGCTGGACTGCAGGCAGGGATCCCATGCAAGGAAAACTACAAGAGATCGATATCCGCAGCATCCTTCAGCTCATCGAGCTGGGCCAGCGCACCGGTGAGCTTTTTGTAGAGGCCAGCCCCTCTGTCTACTGGTTTGTCTTCTTCCTGAATGGGCGGATTATCTACGCCTCTGAAACGGAAGGGAACATTGCCCGCCTCAGAGACTATCTGCACCGCTTCAAGCTGGAAGCCGCCCTGGAGGAAATTCAAATTCCCCACAAAGCCGCGGTCAACGCCCCCGAATACAACCGCCTCTGGTCTTTGCTGGAAAGCCACAAGCTCAACCCCAACCAGGGCA
Source organism: Synechococcus sp. R5-12 (assembly GCF_047502655.1). Classification (NCBI taxonomy): domain Bacteria; kingdom Bacillati; phylum Cyanobacteriota; class Cyanophyceae; order Synechococcales; family Synechococcaceae; genus Synechococcus; species Synechococcus sp. R5-12. The sequence continues at coordinate 6,797 of NZ_JANSIM010000022.1, forward strand.
AGCAAATCCTGCTGGGCATGGTGCGGGAAGTCCTCTTCGACCTGCTCAGCCTCCACCAGGGTTCCTTCATTTTCGAGGCCGGATCCCCCCTGGCCCCCCAATTGACCACCTTCCCCGTTACCCCCCTGCTCACCGAGATCGTAGCCCAAGTGCAGGAGTGGAAAAAGCTGCACCCCTACATCCAAGCTCCCAACCAAGCTCCCACCATCGTCAACCCCCTGCCGCTCCAGCAAAACCTGCCCGCCCCCGTCTTCAAAGCCCTGAGCGAGTGGTCAGACGGCAAAACCAGCATTCGCCAGATGGGTCGCTACCTGGGTCGAGACACCCTGGCGGTGGCCAAGGCCATCTATCCCTACGTCCGCCAAGGGGCCATTCAACTGTCCGAGCCCGTCTTGATCGCGGAGCCCAAGCCCAGCCGTCCCCTCAAACCCAGCGATAAGCCCAGCCACATCCTTTGCATCGACGACTCCATGGCCATCCAAAAAACCGTAGAGTTCATCCTGCAAAACGAGGGCTACCAGGTTACCACCATCGGCAATCCTCTCAAAGCGCTGGGACAGGTGTTTCTTCTCAACCCCGACATGATTCTCTGCGATGTGGCCATGCCCAAGTTGGATGGGTATGAGCTGTGCGCCATGTTGCGCAAATCCAGCCAGTTCCGCGAAACCCCCATGATTATGCTGACCGGCAAGGATGGTTTTACCGACCGGATTAAGGCCCGCATGGCCGGAGCGAACGAATTTTTGAGCAAACCCTTTGCGGAAAAGGAGTTGTTGACCATTGTCGAATCCTACGTGGGCCCTCCCCCCAAACGGGGCGGTGGCGAATAGGCGTTGGGGTAGCCAAAATGTTGGCACAGAAGACTATAGGCGAAGTACTGGACAGAAGAGTGGCCTCACCGAAACAATAGGGGTAGCATGGCCGGCCCGGAGCCAGGGAGCCAGGTGAGGTTACAAGAGCAAACCTCAGTCAAAGCAGCCCGACGGTTGCGCGGGAGTGCAAAAGGAGCAAGACGGCGATGAGCAAAGTGCTGGTGGTGGATGACAACCGTACCTACCTGGAGACCATTTCCAGCTTGCTTTCCGAGAACGGTTTGGAAGTCTCCACAGCAACAGACGGCGTAGAGGCAATGGAGTGCATTCGCCAGCAGAAGCCTGATGTGGTGGTGCTGGATATTGTCATGCCGCGCATGAACGGCTACGAGGTATGCCGGGAAGTGAAGGGGGATGAAAGTACCAAACACATTCGCATCGTCATGTGTTCCACCAAAGACCAGACCTTTGATATCGAGTGGGCCAGGCGCAACCAGGCGGATGCCTATGTAACCAAGCCCTTTAAGCCCCAAGAGCTCCTGGCGACCATCAAACATCAATTGCGGGAGATGAATCGGAAATGAGTCGCGTTTTGGTGGTGGAAGATAGCCAATCCCAGCGGGAGATGATCAGCAAGCTGCTGCAGGAAAACGGCTTCGAGGTGATGACTGTGGAAGACGGGGTGGAGGCCGTAGAGGCGGTGAAGCAAAACAAACCCGACCTGATCGTGCTGGACATCGTCATGCCGCGCATGAACGGCTATGAGGTGTGCCGTCTTCTCAAGGCCGACCCTCTCACCCAAAAAACGCCCATCGTCATGTGTTCTTCCAAGGGCGAAGAATTTGACCGCTACTGGGGGATCCGCCAGGGAGCGGATGCCTACATTGCCAAGCCTTTCCAGCCCCAGGAACTGGTGGGTACGATTAAGCAATTACTGAGAGGCTGAGAGCTGCCCCTTCTGCTTCCACGCCTTTCGGTAGGTCCTGAGAACGACTCTGCGTTTTAAGCAGGGAGGGGGGCGGGATCAACAGTCCACAAGACTATCCATGCGGGGGAGCATCATGCTGGGGGATCTGGATTTATTGATGGGGGATGAGACCCAAGAGTTGCGGGAGATGGAGGCTCCCGAAGGTGAGCTATTCCTAAAGTTCAAGATTGCCACCGGGGAGGAATTTGCGCTGCCAGCGGTATCGGTTGTGGAGGTGATGAGCATTGGCCCAGAGAAAATCACCCCCATGCCCAATGTGGACCCAGTTTTGCTGGGCACGCTGAATTTGCGGGGCGAGATCATCTGGGTTGCAGACCTGGGGCAATTTTTGGGGATCAGCCCGCCCCTGAACATCGACCGAGCCGAGATTCCTGTGGTGGCCGTGATGGATCAACAGGATTTGCTCATGGGCTTGGCTGTGGATTTAATTGTAGGCATGGAGTGGCTGAAGACTGAATTGGTGCGGCCTGCCCTCACGGCTCCTGAGTCCATGGCTCCTTTTTTGCGAGGGGAATGGGTGGTGCCCGGAACGGGATCGCGCTTGCCATTGCTGGATCAGTCGGCCATCCTGCGATCCAATCGTTGGGGTTGACAAGCGGCCCCCTGTGAGTTCGGCGAGAGGAAAGTGTATAGTTCCTATCAAAGATCCAAGCTGACTCCAGCCACAATGGGGAAAGTTGGACCAAATCTATCCCCTACCGATGCGTGTCGAGGCTGTTGAGGGTAAGCCCTGAGACGGCGGCAGAAAGGCCCACTCTTGCTTGACTGAATGTGGAAAAGGGGGGATAGCCTGCATCCATGGGGTTTTGAGGTGTTGGGGGCGTTCCGTTTGCATCTGTGTTGACGCGTGAACAGAGGTAGGCAAGCAGTGAAGGGAGGATCCATGGTTCCGAGCGCGAACAGTCAGAGAGACTACACCGATGCGATGGCCGCCTTTTGGCAGGGAGACTACGTCCGGGCAGTGCGGTTGTTCAACCAAGTGGCCGCTGCTGAACCGCAAGATACTGCTGTCAAGCTGCTGCTGGCTTTGGCACAAAAACAAGCTGGGCAGTTGTTGGAAGCTCGCCAAACCTACAACACCATTTTACAAACAGCCAGTGATCCCGATGAGCTGGAGTCGGCCCGGAAGGGTCTAGAAGAGCTGTTGCAAATGGCACCGGAGCTGGCGGATCTTCCCGATTCCCCAGAAGCGGACGAGTTTCGCTCTCCAGATGAGTTTGCACCTGGGTCGGATGCCTTTTCGGAAGAGGCTTTCTCTGCTCCCGATCCCTTCTTGCAGTTCGAGGAGATGGGGGAAGAGGAGGCGGATCCCTTTGCTCAAGATCCGTTTCCGCTGGAGGCGGACAGCCTTGGCAGCGATTTCATGGGGGAAGAGAGATTCAGGGATCCCTTTGAGACCAGCCTGCAAATGCCGGGAGCTGATCCGCTGGGTTTATCTCACCCGATGCCAACCCATTCTCGGGTAACACCACCGGCCACCTCGCGACGGGTAGGCTCGGAAGAGGGCGGGCCTCAAACCGATCCGGTGGTCGAAGATGACTTTGCCTTCCTCAACGAGTTCGATCGAGAGCATCTGGAAGCCCTAGAAGGCGACTCCGACTCCATTACGCAGTTGGCCGGCGATGCCGATTTTCCCAATGAGATGGGCTTCTCCCTGCCTGGTTTTGAGGAAGAGGAAGGGGGATCCCTGGAAGAAGGCCTGCCGACCGAATTGGCTGCCCCCATGAGTGAGCCGATCCCTGCCCCCGATGAAGATACTGCCAGTCCCAGCCCTGGTCTTTTCGATCTTGACGAGCTAGACAGCTTGGATGGTGAACTTGCCGGCATGGATGGCGGCGAGCCAGTGGGGGCCTTCCACCCAAACGAGGGGGCGATTGGGGGGATGAGCCCAATGGCGGAGACCGGCAGCGGAGCGGCCCAAGTTCTGCTGCCCACGGCCTCCCTCCCTATTCCCAGTGTAGGTGAACAAGGGGCAAGAACCTCTGCTGGGATCGCCAACCGACCGATTGGGGATCGGCAATTGGCCATAGCGCTTATCCAAGGAGCGGTGAGCTTGGCTGCCGGCTTGGCGATTGGCCTTGGGATCCCGGCCAATGGGGGAGCTCGCTTGATTGCCGGGGTGATTGGAGGCGGGCTGATCGGCACAGGAGCAGGGGTTATCCTCGGGGCCAGCAGTGCCAAACAAATTCGCTCCACCGCCCAAGAGCTGGCCGGCCACTTTGCCGCCTTGGCCCAGGGGAATTATTCAGTACGAGCCACAGCCAACACCCACGATGAGCTGGGGCGCTTGGCCGACAGCTTTAACCAGATGGCGGCTGCCCTTGAAGCCAACTTCGCCGAACTGAGCCAGCGGGCTGCCGAGCAAGGGCAAGCTAAGGAAGACCTACAGCGCCAGGTGATTCGCCTGCTGGACGACGTGGAAGGGGCTGCCCGTGGAGACCTGACGGTGCGGGCAGAGGTGACTGCCGACGTGCTGGGGGCTGTGGCCGACTCCTTTAACCTGACCATTCGCAGTCTGCGAGACATTGTCAGCCAGGTGAAGCGGGCCGCCGCCGCCGTGAACGATGCCGCCTTGCAGAACGAGGACTTTGCCCGCAGCCTCTCTGCCGACGCCTTGCGCCAGGCGGAGGAGATTTCCAACTCCCTCAACTCCATTCAGGAGATGACGGACTCCATTCAAGAGGTGGCCAGCAACGCCCGCGAAGCGGCCAACGTGACTGCCCAAGCCACAGAAGCAGCCGCTCGGGGTGGAGAAGCTGTGGATCGCACGGTAAGTGGCATCCTGGAAATTCGCGAAACCGTGGCAGAAACCACCCGCAAAGTGAAGCGATTGGCGGAATCCTCGCAGGAAATTTCCAAAATTGTGGCTTTGATCTCTCAAATTGCCTCGCGCACCAACCTGCTTGCCCTCAACGCCAGCATCGAGGCGGCACGAGCCGGGGAATCGGGACGGGGCTTTGCCATCGTGGCCGATGAGGTGCGACAACTGGCCGACCGAGCTGCCAAAGCCTCGAAGGAGATCGAGCAGATCGTGTTGCAGATTCAATCGGAAACCGGCAACGTGATGACGGCTATGGAAGAAGGCACCCAACTGGTGATCGAGGGGACGCGGCGGGCCGAGCAGGCCAAGAACAGCCTGGACGAGATTATCGAGGTCAGTCGCCGGATCGACGAGTTGGTGCGGGCGATCTCTCAGGCCACCGTGCAACAAACGGAAACCTCTCGCTCTGTGGCGCAGGTGATGCAATCGGTGGAGTTGACCGCCAACGAGACCTCTAAGGAGGCGCAGAAGGTGGCAGCTTCGCTCCAACAGTTGGTGAGCATCGCCCGCGAGTTGCAAACTTCTGTCGGTCGCTTCCGGGTTGGGGATGAATGAGCAAATCTGCTGTTTTGAGGGCATTCTAGGGACAAGGATCCCCATGCAGGAGACGTTATCGATCCTTAGCAAATGCCACTGGGATCCCCCTGTTCCGACTTTTGGCCGGACTCTTCGCTCAGGCGAGCCTCAATCTGTCCGGTCTGCTATTACTGATGCATACCTGTGGGCTGTAGGAAGGGCCTCCTGCCATGAATGAAGAAGCACAAAAGCGGATCCTCAGTTATTTCATCGAAGAAGCCCGCGACCACTTGGCAACAATCGAACAAGTGCTCCTCAGCCTGCGGGACAGCATGAGCGATCCCGAGCTGATCAACGAGCTGTTTCGAGCTGCTCACTCCATCAAGGGGGGAGCTGCCATGCTTGGCCTCACCAGCATCCAACGGACGGCCCACCGCATGGAAGATTTTTTCAACATCTTTCGCTCCCGTCCAGGCGGAGTGCCTGTCGACCAGCACCTGGAAACCCTGCTGCTGCGGGCCTTTGATGGGCTTTCGATGTTGTTGGAGGAGCTGCAGAGCCCCCGCGGCCTCACCCAAGAAGTCAGCAACACCACCCTGGCGGAACTGGAGCCGGTTTTTCAAGAGACCGAAAGGCACATTCAAAATCTTCTTGGCGAGGGCACTGTTCCCAGCCTTGCTCCAACTCCCGTCTCGTCGCCGGCGGTTCGCACCCTACAGCAGGACATGGCGGAGGTGGTGCCGCAGCAGTTGCGCCAGATGCTGGAGCTGTTTAAACAACGGGATCAGGCAGATGTCCGAGAGCGCTTGGCAGCGGCGAATGCCGTTCTCAAGGAGATCGGACAAGTTCATCATCTGGCGGGCTGGCAACAGTTGACGGAAACTTTCGAGCAAGCTCTGGGCAACCCCGATGCCGACCTGCGTGCTCTGGCTTTGGTCGCCCTGCGGGATTTGAAGCAGGGACAGCAGCTCATCCTAGACGGCAAGGCCGAACAGGTTGCCCCTTCTTCAGAACTGCAACAATTGGCTCGCCCTGCCGCTCCCCCTGCCCCACCGGATCCTCTTGAGGTGGTGGTGCATCAGCAGATCCCGGCCTTGTTGCGCCAGATGCTGGAGCTGTTCAAACGTCCTGACGACCCGGCCACTCGACCGGCTCTGCAAGCTCTGGCGCAATCTTTGCAGGATTTGGGGCAATCCTCGGCTCTGGAACTGGGGGGCTGGACAGATTTGACCCGCTTGATCGGCGAGATTTTGGCGGATCCCGGCCAGGATTTGCGACAACTGGCCCTGCCGGTGCTGCGAGATCTGAAGCAAGCGCACCAAGCTCTGGCCGGCGGAGCGGCAAACACCATCCGACCCTCGGCTGAGTTGCTGGCTTTCCGCCCTGTTCCGGCAGCCCCTGAAGAGCCAGAAGTCCCTGAGCCCTTCGACCTTGGCCTTGCTTGGGGGTCTGAGGCAGAGCCGTCATTCCCAGAACCTGGGGGTGCCCCAGAGGATTGGGCTGCGGCTGCTGGGATCCCTGCGGAGGAAGGCGCTACCCCCGATCTGAGCTGGGAAGCGGTAACCCTCGCCGAGACATCCTTTCAAGAGGATGAGCCCGGAGCTGCCCTGTCGCCGGAGCAGGAGAGCGCAGAGACAAGCTGGGATCTGGTGGCAGAGCAGACCTCATCCCTTGGGGAAGCGGGCACTGCTGAGGACTCCGTCCCGCTGGCGGGAACAGATTCAGAGCACCGATCTGCTCCCGCGGAAGAGGGGGATTTGGATCTGAGTTGGCCAGGGATCCGAGCCGAAGCGGCTTGGGAGGAAGACTGGAGGACAGCTGCCGTGCCGGCAGAAAGCCCAGAAGAGGACGGGCAGGGAGCTGACTTGGCCTCTGTTGCGGACGACTTCGGTCGCGTTAGCGGAGCGGAGCTCTATGCCACTCCCTTGGATCTGGAGGAAGAAGCCACCTCAGCCTTTGACGAGCTGTTTGCCAACGCAGAAGCGCTATCCGATATTGAAGAATTCCCAACGGAGCTGATCCCCTCCTCTCCTGAGCCCCTCTTGCAGACCTTTGAGGATCTGAGCCCAAGGTTGGATGAGGAGAGAGCTGAGGCCGATCTGGCGGAGCTGTTTGCCGAAGTGGTGGGTGAAGGGGCAGAGGGGTTTGTCTCTGCTGAGCCTGCCTGGGATGCTGAACAGGAGCCGACTGCCCAGAGCGTTGCTGCGGAAATGGGCGAGGGATCCGGCTTTGTCCCAGACGAAGCCGCAAGTGCCGGGGTAGAGGCCCTATTTGAGCTGGAGGAACTTCCCGTAGAGAGTGCTTTCCGGCAGGAAGGGTCTCAGCTTCCGGACTTGGAGGCCGTTCCCGCTGGTGAGCTGGAGGCCGATCCTTGGGCGGCTGAACCGTCCCCACCCCTTCAGGAAGCCCTTGAGGACAGGGAAATCGCAGCAGATCTCTGGGCTGAATTTTCCGCGGATATCCAGCCGGAGGATTTTTCCATCCCAGCAGATCATCTGGCAGAGTCGGGATCCGACGAGGTGGGATCCTCAGAGTTCGCCGACTCTGCTGCCTTCGATACTGCCGAAGACAGCCTGGAGAGCTTTTTTTCCACCCCTGCGGCAGAAGCCGATCCGGCTTGGTCGATGCCGGAAGCAAGTGAACCTTCCGTATTTTTGGATCCCTCTTTTGGCCCATCCCTGGACATCGCTGAGGCTGATGCTGCCGAAGCTGAGCAACTGGGGGATCTCTTTATCGGCGAACCCTTCCCCACGTCGCCCGACATGGCCAATGAGCCGAGGGAATCGCCAATTCCAGACTTCGGAGCCGAGCTGAGCCTAGGGGATCTCTTCGCCGGCGAGACCCTCGAGGAGGCGTCCGATGGGGACTCCATCCCCCTGACCCAATCAGCAGCTGGGGACACAGCAGAAGCCCAGGAGTGGGCGCTTCTGGAGGATCTGTTCCCGGTCCAGGAGGAGTCTTTCGCAGACCTGCAACCCACGGCTGAGGAGGCAGTCGCCCCTTCCCCCGAGCTCTCCTTCGACCGTCTCGATGCCCTATTCACCCAGGAATCCGACCCAGAAGAACTGAGCCTGGGGGCCAGGGGATCCCTCTCGGCCATGGATAGCGACAGCCAGGTGGATCTGGATGAGTTGAGCCAGTTCTTTGCAGAAGGGGAAGCGCCCCAAGAAGAACCCCCCTTGGATCTTGCCACCTTCCTGGAGGACACAGAAGCTTTGCAAGCGAGCAGCCTGGCGGAAGTGCCCGTGTCTGAGCCAGAGCCGCCGGTTGCCGCACTGGAGGAAGAAAATGCCCTCCAGCCTGCGGAGGACGATCTGGAAAGCCAGTTGGCCAGCCTGTTTGCAGAGGATGAATCCTTAGCCGTTCCTGTTGGCGAGGCCGAGACCCCAGAGGAAGAGGCGCTGGAAGCTGCTCCGGCTCCCCGTTTGGACGATTTGGCCGCCCTCTTCGACGCTGCCGAGCCGGCGGTAACCCCTGAGCTAGAAAAGGCTATCGCCCCCCTTGTGGGATCCCCTGCAGCCGCGAGCGGCGAGGCTGCTGACGACTTTGCAGCCCAGCTGGAATCGCTCCTGGGCGATCTCGAGGTTCCTGCCCAAGCACCTGCTGCGGCGCCAGCACCTTCGCCGCCAGTTGCCGCTGCTGCTCCAGCAACCCCCACCCCAGCAGCTGCCCCGGCGGCAACTGGGCCGACTTCACGGCGAACTGCTGCCCTCAGCAACCCTGTGATGCGGGTGGAGGTGCGCCACCTCGACTCCATCAACAACCTGGTGGGAGAGTTGGTGGTCATCCGCAACACCATGGAGCAAAACCAAACCCGTCTGCGCCAGTTTCTGGATGGCCTGTTGGGCCGTGTGCAACAGCTAGGGGATCTGGGCCAGCGCATGCGGGATCAGTATGACCGCTCCTTGCTGGAATCGGCTTTGTTCTCCAGCCGCAGCAGCTCAGCCTATGGCGGCACGGTAACGGTGGGCTTCGGTCGAAATGGCGAGGGATCCACCCGAGGCAGGCGCGGCCATTCCTCCGGCCAAGAGTTCGACAAGCTGGAGATGGATCAGTTTACGGCCTTCCACGCTCTGGCCCAGGAGATCATTGAGCTCATCGTGCGGGTGCGCGAGTCCTCCTCCGACATCGAGTTTGCCGTGGATGAGGCCGAGCAGATCACCCGCCAATTCCGGCAGGTAACCACCCAACTGCAAGAGGGCCTGAACCGGGCGCGCATGGTGCCCTTCTCGCAAGTTGCCGACCGCTTGCCCCGCGCCATTCGGGATCTCTCCATCAAAACGGGCAAGCAGGCCAGCCTGGTGGTGGAAGGCCGTGACACGCTCATCGACAAGGCCATCCTGGAGGAGCTCTATGACCCCATGACCCACCTGGTGAACAACGCCCTGGTACACGGGATCGAGACCCCTGAGGAGCGGCGGCGGGCGGGCAAGCCCCCTGAGGGCAAGATCACCGTCAAGGCCTTCTATCAGGGCAACCAGACGATCATCATCGTCTCGGACGATGGCGCCGGGATCCCGGTGGAGAAGGTCAAGGCCAAGGCCCAAAGGCTGGGGCTGCTGTCGGAGCAAGCCGATGAAGACGAAGTGTTCAACGTTCTCTTCCACCCCGGCTTCAGCGTTCGCGAGGCCAGCGAGGTGGACGATCTGGCCGGGCGGGGGGTTGGCTTGGATGTGGTGCGCCGCAACATCACCGATCTGCGCGGCAGCATTCAAGTGGATTCTGCGCGGGGCAAAGGAACCACCTTTACCATCCGCCTCCCCCTCACCCTGAGCATTTCCAAGGCCATGGTGTGTGTCAGCGACAAAGCCCTGATCGCCTTCCCCCTGGATGGCGTGGAGGAGATGCTGGATGTTCCTGCCGACGAAGTTCAGCCGGATGAGCAGGGGCGGCCCTCGATTCTCTGGCGGGATCAGCGCCTTCCCTTCCAGCCCCTCTCGAATCTGCTGGCCTACAGCCGCAGCCACAGCCGCAGCCGTTCTGAGGTGTACAGCATCACCCAGGATGAGGGCATCATTCCCATTGTCATCCTGCAAAGTGCCGGTCAGTATGTTGCCCTGCAGGTGGACAGCTTTGTGGAAGAGCAGGAAATCGTGATCAAGCAACTGCGCGGGCCTGTGCCCAAGCCACTGGGCATTTCTGGGGCAACGGTGTTGGGGAACGGGCGGGTCCTGCCGATTGCCGACATCATCGAGCTGGTGGACATAGCCCACGGTCGCCGTCGGGATCTCAACCGCTTCTGGCTGGATCACCGGGATGAGGAGCCAACCCCAGAAGAGGTGCGCCAGACCACCGTGTTGATCGTGGACGACTCGATCACCGTTCGGGAGCTGCTCTCGATGTCTTTCCAGAAGGTGGGCTACCGGGTGGAACAGGCGCGGGATGGCCAGGATGCCTGGGAAAAGCTGCGCGGCGGCCTGCCCTGCGACCTCATCTTCTGCGACATCGAGATGCCGCGGATGGACGGCCTAGAACTGCTCACCCGCCTGCGGGAAGACAGCAACTTCAAGCATCTCCCGGTTGCCATGCTCACCTCGCGGGGGGCAGAACGGCACCGGCAAACAGCACGGGAGCTGGGAGCAACTGCCTACTTCACCAAGCCCTATCTGGAAGAGGAGCTGCTCAGCGCTGCTGCCCGCATGTTGAGAGGGGAACAGTTGTTGGCGGCCAACCCAACTTCCTAATCACAACAGTAGTGCAGTTCTGGACGGGGTGCTGTAGGCATGGCACTCTTGTATCAGCGGGTGCCGAACAGGCGATCCCCTGCATCTCCTAGGCCGGGGAGGATGTAGCCGTGCTCGTCTAGGCCATCGTCTACAGCAGCGGTATAGATTGGCACATCTGGGTTCTGTTCGTGGAAATACCGGATCCCTTCTGGGGCGGCCACCAGGCAGATGAAGCGGATCGACTGGGGTCGGGTTTGGCGTAGGCGCGCTACAGCCGCTGCTGCCGAATGGCCGGTGGCCAACATTGGATCCACCACCAGCACCTCACGATCTTCGATATCGGTGGGCACCTTGAAGTAGTACTCGATGGGGATCAGGGTATGGGGATCCCGATACAAGCCGATATGCCCCACCCGTGCTGATGGGATCAGCTCCAGCATGCCGTCGAGGAGCCCTTGGCCGGCCCGCAGGATGGAGACAAGCACCAACTTTTTCTCTGCCGCCAACATCGGCGCCAACATTGGGGCCATCGGGGTTTGAATGGGCTGTAGCTTGAGGGGCAGATCGCGGGTCACCTCGTAGGCCATCAAGAGGCTGATCTCCCGCATCAGCGCTCGGAAGTCGGCGGTTGTAGTTTCAACACGGCGCATGAGGCTGAGCTTGTGCTGCACCAGAGGGTGATCGATGGTAATCACCTGGGCCACCATGCTGTGCTCCTGAGATAATCGGGATCCCGTGATGGATGTCAGAATAGCAGAAGCGCTTGCCCCCCCGGTGGGCCGAAGGCTTTGTCTGCTTGCTGTTGTCAAGGGGAGTAATCCGTGCAGATCCGCTTTGCTGTGGTGAGCGATCCCCACGTCACCCTCCCTTCCACCCTTTGGGATCACCCCAGCCGATTTCACCTGGTAGAGGTGAGCATCCCGGCTCTGGAACAGGTTTTGCAGCATCTGGTGCAGTTGCCTCTGGATTTTCTGCTGTTGCCGGGGGATCTGACCCAGCATGGGGAGCCGGAAAACCATGCATGGCTGGCAGAGCGGCTGGCTCGACTGCCCTTTCCGGCTTTTGTGGTGCCCGGCAACCACGATGTGCCCCAGCCCGAGGCCAGCGGGCGCTCTATTGGTTTGGCGGATTTTCCCCGCTACTACCGAGCTTTTGGCTACGAGGATGGGCAGTCTTTGGATTACAGCCGGGTTCTGCGGCCAGGGATCCGTTTGATCGGCCTCAATTCCAACCATTTTGATGCTCAGGGTCAATTGGTGGGGTGTCTAACCCCAGAACAACTGACCTGGCTGGAGAAAGAATTGGCGGCAGCCGAGGAAGAGCTGGTGCTGCTGATGGTGCACCATAATGTGGTCGAGCATCTGCGCGGCCAGTCTCTCCATCCCTGGGGGCGTCGCTACATGCTGGAGAATGCCTCTCAGTTGCGGCGGCTGCTGCAAGCTTATGGGGTGCAACTGGTGTTCACCGGACATCTGCACATCCAGCACATCGCCCGACGAGGGGGGGTTTACGACATTACCACCGGCTCTTTGGTCAGCTTTCCCCACCCCTACCGCCTTGTCGAGATCCGGTCGGATCGAGAGACCGGAATCCAAGTCCATATCCAGAGCTACCGGGTGGGATCCCTGCCCGATTGGCCCGATTTGCAAGCGTTCTCCCGGGAGTGGATGGCCCAGCGCAGCGAACCAGCGGTGGTTAAGTTTTTAACCTCCGCACCGCTGAATTTGCCTTTGGAACAGGCACAAGCCTTGGCCCCACAATTGCGCTACTTTTGGGCAGCGGTGGCTGCCGGGGATCCAGACCTCACTTTCCCCGACTTTCCCCAGCCAGCAGGCCGATTTCTGGAGCGTTTCAGCCGTTGTTTTCGCTGCCCGCCTGATAACCAGGCCCAGTTTCGTTTGATTTCGATTTTCTCTTTTCCAGCTTCTAAGGATCCCCCCGAAGGGGGAACAATCACAGAGAGAATTTTGAAGCCGTTAGGACTTATTGGAAAGGTTTCCAATTTCTAGGGATCCCCCCGAAGGGGGAACAAAGGTGCGCAAGAACTCTCTGAGGTGGATAACACGTTTCCAATTTCTAGGGATCCCCCCGAAGGGGGAACACTGGCTTTGCGGCATTGATCCTGTCAATCCAGGGCTGGACCGTTTCCAATTTCTAGGGATCCCCCCGAAGGGGGAACCCGTCAAAGGCCAAATCTTCCGGGACGCTATTGAGAAGTTTCCAATTTCTAGGGATCCCCCCGAAGGGGGAACCTGACGGCAAGTGGGGCCCAGTAACCTCGCGGGCTACCGAGAGTTTCCAATTTCTAGGGATCCCCCCGAAGGGGGAACAAGCCAAGGGCTTGCCGACTAGGCCGGTTCGGGAGCTGACTAAGTTTCCAATTTCTAGGGATCCCCCCGAAGGGGGAACACCCTTCTGCGTAAGCTGGTCGGATGTTTCGGCTGGTTAGTTGGCGTTTCCAATTTCTAGGGATCCCCCCGAAGGGGGAACTACACAAGAACCCGCAGGGGTTGGGTACTTGTAGAAAAGGGTTTCCAATTTCTAGGGATCCCCCCGAAGGGGGAACGTACTCTATCACGATGTCGCCCCAGACCTCGGCTGCAAGTTTCCAATTTCTAGGGATCCCCCCGAAGGGGGAACAGGGAGGTACAAAATGACTGTGGTGAAATATACGAAGTTTCCAATTTCTAGGGATCCCCCCGAAGGGGGAACACCAATACATTCCAGGGTTTAAGGCAAAAGTTCAGTGCTAGTTTCCAATTTCTAGGGATCCCCCCGAAGGGGGAACAAGACAGGTTTAAGAGACCAATATCCAGACGTTCTAACGAAGTTTCCAATTTCTAGGGATCCCCCCGAAGGGGGAACTCTGCTTCACTAGGCAGAACACGATTTCTTCTTCGAGTTTCCAATTTCTAGGGATCCCCCCGAAGGGGGAACCTGCTTCCTAAGCCCGTAAGGCCTGTTCAAGGTCCCAAGGGTGTTTCCAATTTCTAGGGATCCCCCCGAAGGGGGAACTAGACTCGATCACCTACCCCACCCACGGGGATTTGCACATGGTTTCCAATTTCTAGGGATCCCCCCGAAGGGGGAACATCCAATGTTATTGCGGAGACCCCGCATGCTATATGTTTCCAATTTCTAGGGATCCCCCCGAAGGGGGAACCGCTTCGCTCCCTGCTTCGCCCCCAGCTCACTGAAAAGTTTCCAATTTCTAGGGATCCCCCCGAAGGGGGAACTGCTTTGGGAGGCGGGAACTATTTTCGGATACCTAAAGTTTCCAATTTCTAGGGATCCCCCCGAAGGGGGAACGCGATTAGCCACCGGTTGTAGTCGTGGAAGATGTATAGTTTCCAATTTCTAGGGATCCCCCCGAAGGGGGAACACCCAGG
>NZ_JANSIM010000163.1:0-14107 GCF_047502655.1 Synechococcus sp. R5-12
TTCAGTATAGTTGAGCTTATTATTGACTAGAGTCATGCTCCTGTGCTCCGTAGGGTACCATCCCCACTTCCTCAATCAACATAGTCTATGGCTCTGGGCCTCCCTTCTGGCTCACGACTGCTCCGAACCTGGGGTATCCCAGTTTACCAAGGGAGCCGGGGCGTCGTTGAGACAAGAGCTCCAGTCCGCCAGACAACACCCCAATGCCATCCCTGTCAAGTGGGCTCTGCGGCCGCCAGAACCCCATCTCCTTGGCGCAAGGGATGAGCTGAATCCCGTGGCAAATGCACCACGATGATGGGAAGGCTGGGTCGGTTGCGGGCGATGGTCTCCGGCTCTCGGCCTAGACGCGACCGGTTGCCGGTTTCGCTGGGAACCAATACCAACACATCTCCTGGCTGCAGCGCTTTGAAGGCTTCCGCCACCACCCCCCCCTGCACCCGCTGAACCGGCAAGTGGGCATAGCTTTCTGCCGGCAAGGCTGGGGAGCTTTTCCGCCCAGGTCGGGTTTGCACCAGCAGGATCTGCAAACCTGCTTTCAATTCGCCGGCCAGCGTTTGTGCCAGCCCAATGGTCTGCTGCAGGGATCCGGGAGAGACCTCCAGCTCCGGTGCAACCAAGAGGATGCGGCGCGCCGTCTCGATGGGTACCGGAAACCGCGTGATCAACACTGGGATCCCCACCTGCCGCACCACCGCGTCAATGATGCTGCCGAAAAAGTTCTCCGCATAGGTGGAGTAGCCCTTCCAGCCCAGGATCACCAAGGTTGCCTGCCGTTCCGCCGCCGAGCGAATGATCCCTTTTTCCACCGAGTCATCCACCCGCCGAATCGGCTCCACTCGGGTCACGGCGCTGTGGGCCAGAGCTTCTGCAAAGGTCAACAACTGCTCCTGCCGGGCCAGGGCTGCCGGCGAGATCCCGGCGCGGTCAGACAAAACATGCAGCGGCAGCAGCGTTCCCCCATCTTTTTTGGCCAAAATCAACGCCAACTGCAGCAGGTTGCTTTCGGTATCCGGGTTGGCCACCGGCACCAAGACGCGAGCTCCCCAATCCGGCTTGGGCAATTCGGTGGACTCTGCCGCCACTTCGGCTGGCTGCATTTGCTCTCCCCAGCGGGCCACAATCCAAGGCGAGGCAACACAGGTCACGAGGATCATGGCAATGGTGCCGTTCACCGTCAGCTCATCCACCAACTCCACCTGAAAGGCCACCGTGATGGCCGCCAGGGTAGCCGCCGCCTGAGCCATCGACAGGCCGAACATAACCATAGCGCTGGCAAAGCGCCAGCCAAACAGTTGGGCCGGGATCCAAGCGGCCAGAAACTTGCTCACCACCTCCGCTGCGATCATCACCCCTCCCACCAGCAGCGAGCGCGGCTCTCCCAAGAGAATGCCGGGATTGATCAGCATCCCCACCGAGATCAAGAAAAAAGGCACAAACAGGGTGTTGCCGATAAACTGGATCCGGTTCATCAGGGGGCTGAGCTGGGGGATGATGGGGGTAATGGCCGTCCCGGCCAGAAAGGCTCCCACCACCGGCTCAATGCCGATCAACCCCGCTCCGTAGGCCACCACAAACAAAGTGGCGATCACGAAAGTAAACTCTGCTCCCTCGTCGTGACCAAAGCGTTGAAAGAACCAACTGCCCAGCTTAGGCACCCCCCACAGGGTGGCAAACGTGTAGAGGGCAATGGAAGGGATCAACGTCAGCCAAAAGCGCAGCGACAGCTCCCCTTGGTGGGCGCGCACCACCACCGCCAGCACCAACAAAGCCAGGACATTCGTGATAAGGGTGGCCCCCAAAGTTGCCCTCACCGTCTGCAGGCGCATCAACCCCAGCTTCGAGATGATGGGCAGACCGATCAGGGTGTGAGAGGCAAAACAAGAGGCCACCAGCACCGCCGCCAGAAAGCCATACCCAATGGCCAACATGGCTGCTGTGCCGATGAGCATGGGCAACAGAAAGGTGAGCGCCCCGAAGATGGTGGCCTTCCCGGCATTGAGCTTCAAATCTTCCAGACTGGTCTCCAGCCCCGCCATGAACATGAGAAACAACAGCCCCACCGTGCCCAGCAGGATGATGGTCTCGTCCCGCCGCAAGATGCCCAAGCCGTAGGGCCCCACCACCAGCCCAGCCAAGATTAACCCGATGATCCCCGGCAGGCGCAGCCGCTCAAATAGCAAGGGAGCCACCAGCATGATGGTCAGGATGATCAAAAACACCAGCACCGGATTCTCAACAGGGCCGATCAGGGCTAGAGGGATCCCCGACATTTTGAGCCAGTGAGCCAGCATAAATCACCCGACAGACAGCGATAACAGACCCGGCAAAGCGCCCGCATGAGTCTATCAGATTCCCTCGGCTCTAAAGTAGATCTCCGTAGTCCACAGTCCGTAGTCCACAGTCTTTGTCCAGCCTTCAATCGCTGGCAGGGCGTTTAACAAGTACTTAAAAGCACATCAAATACATTGGGAATGAAGACTGCTGGGCAGGGATGGCCGGAGAAAGGCAAGAGAAACTCCCGAGAAACACGCATTAGAATCAGAGGGTACATGCTCTTGGGCTGCCCATGCACCAGCTTGCTCCTGGAAAAGTGATCGGCCAGCGCTATCAACTGGTTCACAGCATTGCAGCAGGTGGCATGGGGCGGGTGTTCAAGGCTGTCGATACGCGCCTGTTCAACCGTCCGGTGGCGGTCAAGCTGTTGCACCAAAACTTAGCAGGCGATGACAACACCCGACGCCAGTTGCACAAACGTTTTCAGCAGGAAATTCGCATCAGCACGCTGCTGGGGGAGCACCCTGCCATTGTCAAAGTATTGGACTATGGCCTAGAGAACGACCAACCTTACCTGGTGATGGAATACCTAACGGGGCGCAGTTTGGGGGAGCTAATGCTCAAGCAGCCGGTGCTGCCGCCTCAACAGGTGGTGAGGATGGCCCGCCAAGTGTGTGCCGGTCTCTATTACGCCCACAACCTGGAGACTGAGCAGGATGGCCATCTCATCAAGGGGGTGATCCATCGCGACATCA
The DNA here is from genome assembly GCF_047502655.1 of Synechococcus sp. R5-12. Classification (NCBI taxonomy): domain Bacteria; kingdom Bacillati; phylum Cyanobacteriota; class Cyanophyceae; order Synechococcales; family Synechococcaceae; genus Synechococcus; species Synechococcus sp. R5-12. Next base: position 3,033 of record NZ_JANSIM010000163.1, read on the forward strand.
AACCCAGCAACCTCTTCGTCCTGAAAGATGAAACCCTGGGGGAAACCGTCAAAATCTTGGATTTCGGCATTGCTAAGCTGCTCAGCGAGGTTTCCCTTGCCCTCGGCACCCAGACCACCGGCTTTTTGGGTACGGTGCGCTATGCCTCTCCCGAACAGGTGCGCGGGGAAGCCCTGGATGCCCGCTCGGATATCTACTCGCTTGGCGTAGTGCTCTACCGCATGTTGACCGGGCAACACCCCCTCCAGCCGAAGAGCGATTCTTTCCCCGGCTGGTACGAGGCCCACAATTACCAACAGCCTCAGCCCTTCGATCGCTCGAATTTGCCCTATGAGATTCCGCTGCAGCTGGAACAGGTGGTGCTCTCCTGTCTGGCCAAAGATCCCGACCGGCGGCCCCAAGATATGAAGGTTCTCAGCGCCCAATTGGAGGGATCCCTGCACTCCCAGAGCGCTGCCGGCTCTTCCCTCGCGCCCCCCCCAACCGCACCCATCTTCTCCGAGCGTACCCTGGCGGCGGTAGATGCAGGGCAGTCGGGCACACACCTGCTCAGTACCCAAGCGGAGCCCGAGGCCAAGCCGTTTCCCCTCTGGGCTGGGATAGCCCTTTTTGTTGTCATTGCGGGGAGCACCTTCTGGGGCCTGCGTCTGCTGTTGGATCCGGGCCCAGGCAGCGAAAGACCGCCTGCTGCCCCCGAACGCCCCCTTCCAGTCGGCGGTGCAGAGCACCCTGAGCGGGATCCCTCAGCCACTCCTGAACCTCTGCTGGACTGGCTGCCGCGGGATCCGGAGGGCAAACCGGTGTTTGAGGATGATCCCGCCCCAGATCTGGGAATCGATGAGTCCGCAAGCGAGCCCACACCCAGGCCAGCGGCAACTCCAGAGGCAGTGTCCCCTACCCCTCAGCCCCCCGCTCCAACTCGGCAGGTGTCCCCTCCCACTCCAGTGCCTGCTGCGCCGCCGCCCCGACCGGTTGCCGTGCCCACGCCCGCTGCTCCACCTTCTCCAGCCCCTGTCCCAGCCAAGCCTCTCCCCCCGCCGCCCATCAATCAACCTTTGTTTCCCCAAGTGAACCGGGTTGCTCCAACTTCTGCTCCCCTTGCAGCCCCTCCAACCCAACCTCCCACCCCTGGCTTTCTGGAGCGGTTGCGCGAGGAGCGAGAACGCTTGGGGAAAGACTAGGCGCAAAAAAGGGATCCCCAAGGATCCCTTCGCAAAAAGCTACGCGAGGCTAGTCTTCGATGGGATCCCCCGTCAAGGGATCCCAGAACAGGTAGAGTCAGGCGGCAGCCAGCCGGGCATTGGCGGCATCCCAGTTCACCAGGTGCTCCAGGTAGGCATTGATGAAGTCAGGCCGCCGGTTTTGGTAATCCAGGTAGTAGGCGTGCTCCCACACATCCAAGGTGAGCAGGGGCGTTTGGCCGTGAACCAGGGGGTTTTCGGCATTGGGGGTTTTGGTGACCTTCAGGGTGCCATCCTCCAGCACCAGCCAGGCCCAACCGCTGCCAAATTGGGTGGCGGCTGCCGTCTTGAAGGCTTCTGCAAACTTGTCATAGCCGCCAAAGTCGGCGTTGATCTTGTCGGCAATAGGCCCGGTAGGCGCACCTCCCCCGCCCGGCTTCATGGATTCCCAGAAAAAGGTGTGATTCCAAACTTGGGCGGCATTGTTGAAGATACCCGCTTTGTCAGGATCCCCAAAGGTGGCTTTGATGATCTCCTCCAGAGACTTGTTGGCCAGATCGGTGCCCTCGATGAGCTTGTTCAGGTTGGCTACGTAGGCTGCGTGGTGCTTGCCGTGGTGGTAGGAGAAGGTTTCTGCCGACATGTAGGGCTTCAGCGCGTCGGCAGGATAGGGCAGAGCCGGGAGTTCAAAAGCCATAATCGTCTGTCCTCTGTGTCTTGTGCAAGGAATGCAAGAAAGAACGCGGTGAAGGGTCAGGAGAACCAGAAAAAGGCGTTACCTTTCTTTGCAGTCTTAGTGTAACTCAGAATCAGTACGCGCTGGGATCCCTTGGACACCTCGATTCCGGTTGGAACCCTGCTCGACCCCAGAGAGGTGGAACCGCGGCTGTCTCAGCCCAATGGCCGACAACCACTCGTTGGCCAGTGGTTGGAAAAGCGAGATGTCCCAGCTACAGAGGGCTAACGGGATCCCTCCCGCAGCAGCTCAATCAGCAGGGGAGCGACATCCTTGAGCAGGGGGATCAAAACAGCCGTGATGGCGGCGATGGTCACTACATTGCGGGTGAAGTTGAGGGTATCGCGGCTGAGCTGGAAAAACCGCTCGTCCCAGCGTTTGACCTCGGCCTCCAGACGTTCTTCGGCGCCAGCAATGCGTTCCTCGGCTCTGGCAATGCGCTCCTCGGCCCTGGCAATGCGCTCCTCGGTGCCGGCAATGGTTTGCAGCACCTCTTGGTTCTGTCGAGTCAGTTGGGCGATGGCCTGGGCATTGGCCTCCACCGTGCGCTCGATGCGCGCCAGCCGCTCCTCGCTGTAGCTCATGGTCGGGGAGGGGGAAATTGATGCGGGCTGGGGAAGTCCTGAGGTGGGATCCCTTGCAGAGCCTCAGTCATAAAGCGCTTCCAAGTGGGGGCCACAAAAGCGCCTCCTGCCGTACCCGGCAGCATGGGAGAGTTGTTGTCGTTGCCGATCCAAATGGCGGTAGACAGTTGCGGCACATAGCCGATGAACCAAGCGTCGCGGAAATCGGAGGTGGTGCCGGTTTTACCGGCCACGGGTCGCCCGTCATCCAAACGAGCCGCCGTCCCGGTGCCTTGGGTCACTACCCCTTTGAGGATTTGGTTGAGCACCGCCACCGCCCAGGGATCCAAAACCCGCTCCGGCTGGGGCCTGGCCTCGAAGAGGATTTGGCCGTTGCGATCCACCACCTGGGCCAAGAGGGTCGGCTCCACCCGATATCCGCCGTTGGCAAACACCGCATAGCTAGCCGCCATCTCCAGGGGGCTGACGCTGGCCGAGCCCAAAGCTGTGGCCAAGTTGGGAAACATCTCGGCAGTAATACCCGTGGCCTGAGCCACTGCGATGACGTTGCGGATCCCAACATCATCGGCCAACTTGACCGTGGGCACGTTGCGGGAGAGCTCCAAAGCCCGAGCAAAGGTGAGGGAGCCATAAAAGGTGTTGTCGTAGTTTTTCGGGCTGTAGGGCGGCGAGCCGGGATAGGTGACGGGGGTATCTTCCAAAATGCTGCCGGGTGAATAGCGCCCGCTGGCCAGAGCTGCGTAGTATACGTAAGGCTTGAAGGTGGATCCCGTTTGGCGAAACGCCTGGGTGGCGCGGTTAAATTGGCCCCGCTGAGCGTTGATCCCGCCCACAATGGCTTTCACATAGCCGGTACGGGGATCCACTGCCGCCAAAGCCATTTGATCGGCACGACGAGCTGCCCCAATGCGGGGGCCATCTTCATTGACAATGCGCTGGGCAAGGCGCTGCAGACGCAGATCGATGGTGGACTGAACCCGCAGACCTCCTTGCATTAGAGCTTGTTCCCCATAGCGGCGCCGCAGCTCCGCCTCAATGGCGTCGGTAACTGCTGGGGCGTTACTTTGAAAGGAGGTAATGCGGCCTAAGGTCAGCTTTTGCTCCCGCGCCGCCTGGGCTTCCTCGGGGGTAATCCACTTCAGCTCCACCAGACGATCCAGCACCAGGTGTTGCCGCCGTTTGGCTCCCTCCAGGTTGCGAAAGGGGCTAAGGGTTTCCGGGGCCGGCAGGATCCCGGCCAACATCGCCGCTTCAGCCAAGTTCAGTTCAGACGCATCCTTGTTGAAGTAGCTGCGGGCTGCCGCCTGGATGCCGTAGAGATTGTGCCCCCAGTACACCTGGTTGAGGTACATCTCCAGGATCTCGTCTTTGCTGAAGACCTGTTCTAGGCGCACCGCCAACACGATCTCGGCGACTTTACGGCTGAGGGTACGCTCCGGCCTCAAAAACAGGTTCTTGACCAACTGCATTGTCAGGGTGGATCCCCCCCCCGCCGAGCCTATACCCCCCTCCACACTGCCTAGGATCGCCCGGCCCAAGCTGACCGGATTAATGCCTGGATGGGTGTAAAAGTGGCTGTCTTCAATGGCCAGCAAGGCCTTTTTCATCTCCGGCGAGACCTGTTCAAGGGAGATCACTTCCCGGTTGGCCTCCCCGTGTAGGCTGGCAATGGGCTCGCCCCGAATATCGACAATGTGGGTGGTGGCAATGGGCACGTAATCCCGCAATTGATGCACGTCCGGCAAGTTGCGGAAGCTAATGGCCAGCCCCACCAATCCGGCAGCCGTTGCCGTGGATCCCAAGAGCAGGGATCCCAGCAACAGATTGCCCACCACACCGGCAACCTGGGCGATCCGGGAGGGGCGGGCGGGTGGGGCATAGTCGGCGTGCTCGTCAAACCCCGATCGGGAAAAGGGGGAATTGGAGAAACGCTCTACCCCTGGCTTTCTCGCCTGGCGGGCCAATGGTCTGCGACCGTAGGTCACGTCAAAAACCCTGTCACGTCCGTGTTGCAAAGCAACAACAAGCCAGACCCATTATAGGGCGGCGTCTATTGGGGCAGCAGGATGGCCAACCCTGCCCATCGACAACTCCAACCGGGCTAGGGGGAGAAGATCTTGAGTTGAGAATCGAGCATCTTTTGCGTGGGCTTAAAATGGCTCATGGGTTCAGCCGGAGGAGCAGGATTTGAGTTTATCGTCAGCCTCAGTTTCGCCAACGTACCGGGATCCGTTGATAGCCCAAATTGTTGAGCGGGGGGTGGCCGAGATCTTTCCGGGAGGGCCTGCTGCCCTGGCGGAGCGCCTGGCCACAACAAATCGTCCCTTGCGGGTGAAGCTGGGCATCGATCCCACCCGACCGGATCTACACCTGGGCCATTCAGTGGTGTTGCGCAAGTTGCGCCAGTTCCAGGATGCGGGCCATGTGGCTATTTTGCTCATCGGGGACTTCACGGCGCTGGTCGGGGATCCCACCGGCCAATCGGAGGCCCGTCCCCGCCTCACCCCGGCAGAAGTGGAGGAAAACGCCCGCACCTACTTGGAGCAGGCCGGCAAGATCTTGGATTTTGAGACCCCTGGCCGGCTGGAGGTGCGCCGCAACAGCGAGTGGCTGGCCCGCCTGACTCTCAGCGAGCTGATCGAACTCCAGGCCCAGATGACGGTGGGGCAGATGCTGGCCAAAGAAGACTTTGCCCAGCGCTACCAAGCCGGGACGCCGGTATACTTGCACGAATTTCTCTACCCCCTCTTGCAGGGTTACGACTCGGTGGCCCTCGCAGCCGATGTGGAACTGGGGGGAACCGACCAGCGCTTTAACCTGCTCACTGGGCGAGATCTGCAAATCTGGAAGGGCCAAACGCCGCAGTTTTGCCTGACGGTGCCGCTTTTGGAGGGGCTGGACGGGTACCAGAAAATGTCCAAGTCCAAAAACAACTACGTGGGGCTGACTGAGGATCCCCTCACCATGTACTCCAAGCTGGAGAAGGTGCCGGATCACCTGGTGGAGCGCTACTTTGAGTTGCTCACCTCAGTGCCCCTTGCCGAGCTGCCGCAGGATCCCCGCCAGCGGCAGATCCTCCTAGCCAAGACCCTAGTGGCCCAGTTTCACTCCCCTGCAGCGGCAGAAGAGGCCCAGCGCACCGCTCAAGCGTTGGTGCTAGACGGTATTCTTGCCGAAACGGGATCCATCCCCACCTTTGCCATCGACCGGCTGTCCTACCCTGTTAAGCTCAGCTATATCCTGCGAGAATCCGGCCTGTGCAAGAGTGCTGCGGAAGCCCGTCGGCAGATCCAAGGGGGCGCTGTGCGCCTGGATGGGCAAAAGGTGGAGGATCCCGACCTGGAGTTTGCCCATGTCTCGGAGCTGGCAGGACGGGTTTTGCAGGTGGGCAAAAAAGCCTTTCGCCGGCTGGTGGAGGGCGCAGATTAGTCTTCCCCTCTCCCTGTGGGAAAGGGGTGAGGGGATCCATCAACGGGCAGGCTTGAAGCCGAGTCCGGTTTTTTTCTGCCTGGTCTTGGCTGGGGGATCGGACAGAGGAGAAGCTGACGAAGTTGGCGGGAAAACGGGCTCCGGTTTGGGCCGGATCGAGCCCGCCTCGGCTACTGCCTCAGAGAGCTTTTGCCGCACCAGCTCCTGAGTCTCCAAGATGTTGGGATCCGCCGCCCATTCCGGGGCCTCTCGAACGGGATCATCCTCGGAGGTGAACTCCAGGTCGTAGGTCTCGGCGCGGTAATCGAGGCTGAAGCATTCCCAAGCCCGCAGACTGTAAAAATAGGGGAACAAACGCACAATGCGCTCAATATCCAGGTGCGCAGCAAAGCGACGAAAAGCCTCTTCTTCAGAAACCGGGAAAGGGGCGTAGTGTTCTGAAACAAACCACCGCAAGAACTTCCGCGCCTCTGGGATGATCTGCTGGGCAGGCAGGGATCCCAGCACCGCTGCGTTGAAGCAGTTGACCAACAGGTGCTCCAGCATTACCGCGTTGTACTCGGCAAAGCAGGTTTGCTCGCGGCTTTCCACCGGCTGCCAGGGCATGTTGCCGTTGGCGGCAATGAGCAGGTGAACCAGGTCATGGGAGGGGTTGGTTTGGATGTAGCCGTGCCCCTCCAACTTGGCGCCATCGCAGCTAAAGAGCTGGTGTTGGGGGCTCCAATAGAACTTGAGTTGCTTTGCCGCCATGTTCAGTTCTCCTCCTCACCCAGGGGATCCTTTTAGAGCTTACACCTGCACTGATGAGCTGCTATGAACTATAGGCCACGGAGGAGAGCGCCGGCTTATTTGACAATTGGTCAGCGAGAACGCTTGCCACAAGTGGCAAAACAAAGGGGTCTTTATCTCGAAGCAATTCTCGGAGCAGACAGGCTTTAGCCGCCCTACTAGGCTCAAAGCTGAGACCCGCTGTGCTCGCATTGTGAAAAAAGATGAACTCGAGATCCTCTAACTGCAGTAAAAATCTTTACGCCTACACCAAGCGCTACAGTAGCTTTCGGAATTACTGGGTGGTATTGTAACTCCGTACTTTCATGCCACCCCACTATGCTTGCACTGGCAGCTGCAATGACTGTAAAAATACAGCCCGGTCAAGTAAAAAGCCAAAAAGCTGGTTGGCTGCTTCTCCTGGTGCTCGTGGGAAGCTGCCTTGTCGGCTGTGGCTCTTCCGGCGGTACAGGCATTGATCCGTCTGCTGTGGGATCCCAAGCTCGCCTGACGTTCAATGGGGCTCTGACCCGCTCCTTTTCTGGCACACAAGGGGAAATGGAGTTCAACATCGCCCTCTTGCAAGGCGGGGATCCGCCCCAACCAATAACCCAGCTCTCTGCCAGTCAGGTCAGCCTGCAGGTAAACCGGGTAACCGACTTGCTAGGGATCCCGCAGCCGGTAGCCTTGACCCTGACACCCACCCGGATCGAGAACCCCCCGCCGGATCTGGCTCAGCGGCCTTTGCTCATGGCAGTGCTGATGGATGGCTCAGGCAGCCTGCTGGTTTTGGATCCCCAATCTCGGCGCTTCCTGGCTGTTTTTCGGCTCTTGGATCAATTTCGCCCTGCACCCCTGGATCTGGGCGCCATTCTGCGCTTTGACAACCGGGGGGCAGGTTTTGGCCTTACAGCTTTGGGGCAGCCCCTGCGCACAGCTCAGCTATTGCAGGACTTCACCGGCGACAAAGAGCTGCTGAGACGAGGCGTTTTGCGCGCTGTTCCGGGGGGGAACACTGCCCTCTACGATGCCACGGTGGAAGCGGGGCGTTTCTTAAGCGACTTTCGGCCCACCGAGCGTTTCAACCGCCGTTTGGTGGTGTTTACCGATGGTATCGACAACGAAAGCACCCGCTCCATCAACCAAACTACCCAGGAGCTGACAGCCCTGGCCAGAGAGCGAGGACAGAAACTCACCGTGTATGTGGTTGGGTTGGGGGTCGATTTGAATCTTCTGGAGTTACAGCGTCTGGCTGCAGCTACTGAGGGGACTTTTGTGCTGGCACGGTTTTCTGAAGAGCTGGAAGCTCCCTTTGCCAACTTATTCCCTGCTGCTATTGGGGAGCACCGCCTGCAAATGAGGGTGCAAAGCAATGTTCCGCTATCTGCTGGTTCTTATCTTCTCAGTGGCGAGCTGAGAGTTGAGAGAGAAGGCAGCCGTTTTGTGGCGCCATTCAGCGACGCTGTTCTCACGGTGGGATCCCGCTAGAGTCATTCCGCAGGCTGACAACATCCCTAATCGAGAGCGAGGCGATAAGCAAATGTTTCGACGACTCGGTATACCCAGAAGATTTTGGCAACCGGCTGCGCTTGTCCTGGCGGCAGTGCTTACAGGTTCCCTAACGGTTTTCCTGAAAGGTTGCGGTGGTGGTACCTCCAGCAGCCCCTCGACCGTGGGGTCGCCGCTAAGGGATCCCGGCTCTGGCTCTGGCTCTACCTCTGCCATTTTGGGATTGGTGGTGGATCCCTTTGCTCAGCTTTGCCCTTCAGGCTCAACAGCCGCCCTTTGTTCGGGAGGGCCGCTCTTTTCAAGAGGCAATAAGGTTGAGTTGTTCAACCTAAGCTCAAGAGGAGACATTTTGTTGCCTGCCTTGTCAACCACTGCCTTGGAGGGCAACTTGCGGTTCACCATCCCCTTTTCCGGATCGATTATTCAACCGCCGGGGAAGTTGGTATCGGTTCAGTCCAACCTATTGGGCCAAGGGCGTCAGTCCGGCCAGCCTACACCCCTGCGGGGATTTGTTTTCAGTGCTGCTGTGGATGTTTCCCCTTGGAGCGAAGCCCTTTATCGCATCTTGCTGCGGGAGCGGGATAGAGTACCTTTCTCCAACTTAGCGCCTCCAGAAATTAGGGATCTGGAGAATATTCTGTTTGTCAGCGTACCTCTTTCCAGAACAGCCCGAGACCTGGAGGAAATCATTACGGACATTATTCGACAAGCGGATCAACTTAGTTTTAATCAGCTTCGCTTTGTGGAAGATCTCATTCGCGTTTGCTATGCCCCAGAAGGCAATCAATCGGATCAGCCCTGCCGCCTCCGCATTCCGGTGCCCCTACCGCCGGCACCTACGCCGACTCCATTTGTGCCTGCTCCTGAAGCTCCCGCTCTTCCCACCATCATCACCAACAGAGCCGTGGTTCGTTCAGCATCGGGCTCATTGCTCTTTAGCAACACGGTTTCGGTGAGGGTAGATAATTGATGGCTGCCTCGTTTTAGTCAAGTTTGATGTGAGCTGATTTTGTGTTTCAAGAGAACGCGCTGAGAGAGCCGAGGAGTGTTGAATGCTGACCTCAAAACCGTCTTCATTTCGTCCTGGTCAACTGGAAAGATTGCTTTGCTTTTTTAGTCGCAGCTTGGGCACCGTTTCCACAGCCCTGCTAATGGTTCTCTTGGGGGTAGAGCAAGCTAGCTTCTCTGCGTCTAGGGAAACGTCTCTACAACACCCCAAGCAGGATGAGCTGGTCTTTATCGATCAAGCCTTGCCGGACTTGGCGATCTTGCTGGCAGGCATTCGTCCTGGAGCGGAAGTTGTTTTTCTGGATCCCAATAGAGATGGGATTGAGCAGATCACAGAGACACTGCGAGGACGAAAAGGCATCAAAACCCTGCACATCCTGTCTCACGGGCAGGCAGGCTCACTCTCCTTGGGCAGAAGAGTTCTTAACCGAGAAAACTTGCCCGAGTACGCGGACCTACTGGCAAAGTGGAAATCTAGCCTTGCGGACGATGCGGACATTTTAATCTACGGCTGCGAGGTGGCGGCAGGGCTGGAGGGCAGACTTTTCATAGAGCAAATAGCCCGCCTGACAGGAGCTGATATCGCTGCTTCTACCAACCTCACAGGCTATGCCGAAGCCGGAGCAGATTGGATTTTAGAAGCCGCGGCTGGCAGCGTTACCGCACCTACGATTGTGGTCGAAGGAGTGATTGATCACAGCTATCAGCACACACTCCAAGCCGCTGCTGTTCCCACCTTAGGTGCTGGATCTGTACTGACAGACATTCAGGTGAGTGGCCAAAAGCTGTCTCTCATTGGTGCAACCGATCAAGTTGTTCTGAGGAGAGTCGATAACCCCAATAAATCTGGTGTATGCAACATTGTCTGGGTTATTCCGCCAGACACTCCTGGCACTCTAGGAATTACGTCGATGGAGCAAGCTATCCTAATCAATCCCTTAAACCCGGTTATCAAAGCTGGCACGGATAATCTATTTACAAATATTATCAGTGTGAACAGTAATAATATTGAGAGGGTAGACTTTATAACCCCAGGCGGAATAACTGCCCCTTCTACAAACCTTGATAAGATTGGCTTCCTACTTCTAGATAGAGGAGGAAACGATAGTTTTAAAATTGCTGCTATTACGAAACTCGATTCAAATCCCACACAATTTGTTTATGGCCCTGTCATCTCGGTCCCGGCTACTGGTTGGGGACTAGGAACAGTGATATCACTTACAAAGATTTACAGCGACAATTGCGGAACTGCCAGTCTGAATACGAATATTACAGCTACCACAGGTACTCAAAGCCTGTCGGGTGTTTTCGTAAGTTACCAGGATCTGGGCATAGGATCTGGTCAAACGTTCTATGGTTACTCAGTAGTTGGGAATGACGTAACTGGCTCAATCCAAGACTTCACAACGTTTCCGAACAATACGAAAGAGGTTAACGGCGGTTGGGACATGACGGCAGGAGGGGGCATTGTTGCTTACAACCCCGTTGCTAATGATGACACTGCCACCACCCCAGCCAATACACCGGTCACCATCAATGTGCTGTTCAATGACACAGCCTACGCTTTTGACTTGGATCCCGCTACTATCGACCTAGACCCGCTCATTCCTGGACAGCAAACCACTCTGACAGTTGCTGGGGAAGGCACATATACCCTCAATCTAAGCACTGGGGAAGTCACCTTCACTCCAGTGCCGAGCTTCACAGGCCCTACCACTCCAATCAAGTACACAGTAAAGGACACGCAAGGGTTAATTTCTAACAAAGCAACCATCACTATTACAGTCACTCCTGCCTCTACCCCGACGCCAACACCGACGCCGACGCAAAAGCCCACGCCAACACCGACGCCGACGGAAA
>NZ_JANSIM010000164.1:0-11139 GCF_047502655.1 Synechococcus sp. R5-12
CGGCAGCGTCAACTGGCCAAGCCAGATGGCCCACCCCCCCACCCCCCGCAACAGCAGCGCCAGCCCCAGCCCCAAAAGCAGCGCCAACCCCGTTGCCAACAGAGCGACTCCGAGGCTGAGCAACAGGGATCCCCCGACTTCCGCATCCCGCAGCAGCTCCCCATACCCCTGCAGGGTAAACCCCCTCTCGCCCAGGCCGTAGAGGCCCACACTCTGGGCCAGAGCCAGCAGCAGCCCCCCGCCGTAGAGCAGGCCCACCAACCCCAACGCCGGCAAAAGCGGCCCATACTGCCGGATCCCCTTAAGCCCCACCGGCCCAGATCCCCGTCCATTTAAGCTATTCATTGAGCCAGTCCCAAGAGCTGCCTCACGAGAGAATTCAAGATGGGAGCGGATCCCTCCTTAAGAGAGGAAAGAGCAGTGGGTAGTGAGAAGGAAGTATGCTCACGCCTCTTATTCCTCCACACCGCCAACGCGACCAACCATTGCGATCTTCACATCCCATGGAGAGAACCCTAGACCAGATTAACCAACGCATTGCCAAAGGCCAGGTGCGGGTGTGGACGGCCCTGGAAGCCAAAGCCAAGCTGGCCACCTTGGGGATCCAGGAAGCCTTTGAGCAGGTGGATGTGATCACCACCGGCACCTTTGAGCCAATGGAGTCTTCAGGAGCCATTGTGAACCTGGGCCATACGGATCCGCCCATCAAGATTCGCCAAGCTTGGCTGAACGGGGTACCGGCCTATGCCGGATTTGGCGCGGTGGATCTTTACCTGGGGGCAGCCCAACCCAGCGAGCAAGCGGATCAAGCCTATGGGGGCGGCCATGTCATTGCCGACCTGGTGGCGGGCAAGCGCGTCCATTTGCGGGCCATCGGCCAAGTGACCGATTGTTACCCCCGCGGCGACTACGAGACCACCCTGACTCGGGATCAGCTCAACCAGTTTTACCTGTTCAACCCCCGCAATGCCTACCAAAACTTCATCGTCGGGGTGAACGGCGGGGATCGGCCTTTGTACACCTACTTGGGTCTGTTGGAACCGCATCTGGGCAATGCCGTCTATTCCAACCCGGGAGAGCTATCCCCCTTGTTGAACGATCCCCTGTTGCGCCGGGTGGGGATCGGCAGCCGCATCTTTTTGGGAGGCGGCATCGGCTACGTCGCCTGGGAGGGCACCCAACACTTTCCGCTGCAAAAGCGATTGCCCAACCAAACTCCCATCGGCCCGGCGGCCACTCTAGCCCTGATTGGGGATGCCAAGCAAATGCAGGCGGAATGGGTGAGGGGCTGCTACTTCCGCAACTACGGCCCCAGCTTGATGTTGGGGGTCGGGATCCCCATCCCCATCCTTGCTCCTGCGGATTTGGAGGCCATTGCCATTCGGGATGAGGAGTTGGTTGCCCCCGTGATTGACTTTTCCATTCCCCGCCGGGTGCGGCCCACCTTTGGCTTGGTGAGCTATGCCCAACTCAAATCTGGCCAGATCACCCTCAATGGCCGCAAGATTCGCACCGCTCCCCTGGCCAGCTTGCGCCGCTCCATACAAATTGCCGAAATCCTCAAGCAATGGATAGAAAGCGGCCAATTTACCCTCACCCAACCTGTCGCCCCCCTGCCCCTGGATCGGGAGTTTCTCCCCCAAAACCCTCTCAGGTGACGTCCTCCCCTCAATGAATTGGGGGCCTCCTCAAGCGGATGCACGCAGCGCTTTGGTTCGGGGACACCGTGCCCCCCTACTTTTGGGGTAAAGCGGCTCTCCAGAAGAACCGCTACCGGAATTCGCCCTGGCAGCAACTTCTCCAGGCAACCCCATCAACCCCACTTCAGGTGCTGTCTCAACAACTGAGCGTGCTGAGCCGATTGCCTCGCCCACAGGTCAGCTTGGGCAGGGCTGAGAGCTAGGCCCTCTGAGTAGCAGGCCAGCCAAGCTTGGTGTAAGGCTTCAGGATCGGTGGGCATCTCCTGCAGATCCCAGCCGGGCATGCCCAATTCCTGGAGCAGCGTTTTCACCTTGGGATCGTAGCTGAGACCAAAACAGGCGCAGCCCTCTGCCGCCGCCATCACCAATCCGTGGTAGCGCATGGTGATCGCCAGCCTGACACCCCGAAAGACTCCTTTCAATAGACAGGGATCCCGAATTTCCAGCACTTGGCTACGGTGGGGTAGGCGCTGCTGAAGCTGCTGAGCCAAGTGGTAGTCTGGCCCAAGGTCAGGGGATCCGGGAGGAGCCAGCTGAAAGGGCACGAAGAGAAGGTATGCCCCCGTGGAAGCCTGGAGACGCTGTAAACCCTGGCTCAAAGCTTCTAGACAGGCTCCAGTCAGTTGCGGATGCGGACGCAAGACCACAGCAATGCGGGGCTGAGGCCACGTTTCCCATTCCGGCAAGGTTTTGGACGGCAAACTCCAGACGGGATCCGGAGCCACCTGGTGAGGGATCCCCCACTCTTGCAGCCATTGGGAGGCAACCCCATCCCGCACACTAATGGCCGTGCAACCTGCCAACGAGCGACGGGCTAGTGCGCGAATCCACCCCCGCTGCAGCGGCCCGATCCCCTGGGCCCAGGCAAGGGTCTTCAGTCCCCAGCGCTGGGCTAGGCCCATCACCCCCAGGTAGTAGAGAGGGCTGCGCCAACTGGTGCGATCCTGCAACAGACCGCCCCCACCCCAGATGAAAGCCTGGGCCTGGGCCAGACAGCGCTGCAAAGCCCAGCCGTCAAAGCGGGGGCAGGCCAGCACCCCATAGGTGGCAGCTGTCTCGGCAGGGCAAGGGGAGAGCACCACCGGCTGCACAGGGTCGGGCAACTGCTCTAGCTGTCGTAAGAGAGCCAGCAACAGGGCTTCGTCGCCAGCATTGCCGTAGCCATGGTAGCCGCAGATCAAAACCCGAGGCCCTTGCATAGAACCGGCTCGCTCAGGAAAGTCGCGCTGGGATCCTGCTGAGGTCAAGGTTGGGTTGCATTCAGCCCGGTTTATCGAGAACTCAGTTCAATCTACTGCTTTCTCTGGGAATCCAGACCGCCACCATGGCAGAGCTCCTCCCAGGAGAGAGATGCCGACAAAAATTGGGAAAAGGCCGTGACAGCAAAACCTAGGCAGATGCCAGCTCCTCTAGCCACTGGGTCAGGTCGGCCAGCGTCTGAAAGTCCAGCAGAGCCTCTGCCAACCCCTCCAATTGCTCGGTGGGCAGGCGGCGGATGGTCTCAGAGAGGTCTTCCGGCAGGGGCCCCAGCTTGCGCTGCAGTTGACTCAAGGTCAGTCGAGCAGCCTCTTGTTGCAGACCTTGTTGCAGACCTTGCTCTAGGCCTTGTTTCAGGCCCTCCTCTCGCCCTTCTTTGAGGGCTTCTGCTCGCCACATCTGATAGATGGTCGATTCCCGCACAGCCAAACCTCCCAGAACCCTGCTGATTTCCTCTGGCGTCCATGTTAATCCTGCTAAGACGGCAGTGGCCGCTTTCAACTCCTGCCGCAGCTTGGGATCCTCCATCTCAGCTATGGCTCTGGCCACCTGCCGCAGACGGGGTTCTGGATTGTCCGGCTCTGCCAGTACCGCCAAGGGCAAGAGGCCTGGGTATCGGGATAGCACCTCTGGATCTTGTTCCCACAGGCGCAAGACCTCAAAGCGATGAGAAAGGGATCCCCGTTGAAAAGAAGTCTGGTACACCCGTTCTGACTGGGTTTTTCTTAGGTAGATGACAATCTGCCGCACCTCCTGGTCGGGATAGCGACGGAACAGGCGCAGGCAATAGTCGGCCATGCGGAAGGGGATATCGGGATCCGGATCGGTTTGAAACTCCAGATGCAAAATCAGGTTTTGGGCCCTCAGCAGGATGAGGGAGTCCGCGCGAATGGGCTCGCTGGAGAGCTCCGTTGGCTGGAGCTGGATCAAGGGAACCGGGGATCCCAGTAGCCACCGGGCAAAGGACTCGGGGAACCATTCCACCAAGTACTTGCAGACGTTATCGTAGGCCACAGGATCCCTTTCCTACAAAAGCCGATTCTCCCGATGGCCCCTCTGCCGAGATCAGCCGTAGTACCCTTGATTGATGCGGTTTTCCAGTTGGTTAGCCCCTTCCTGATACTCGCCAAACACGAAGTTCTCGGCGTTGGCTTTGATCAGGGCCTTTTGCTGCTCTGTCAGGCCTGAGATCTGCAACATGTCTTCCAGGCTCTTGTAGGGGGCATTTTTCACCAGGATGCGAGCTAGGGTGGGATAGAAGCCGGGCAGTTGGCGGTAGTTGCGCAAGATGGTGTTGTTCACGTCAATCGGAGTGTCTAAGTGCTTTACCGGGGGAAGCTCTGCGGCCCTGGCCACAACAGGGATCCCCAAAGGAGCGAAGCACAGACAGAGCACTAACACCACACGAACCAAGATGGACAGCAGCCAGCGCATAGCATCACTTCTCCAAGCAGAATCCAAAAGGCTCATCTGTATAGGTTGCTAACATTCTCCGACCATCTAGTGTCTCATCCCCTCCACCCCGAATCGAGGGCCAAGACAGGATTTGGATCCCGACAGAAACAATTTTTAACAACTATGATCAGGAGACAGTCTTTCTTGCTCTCCCTTTCTCGGCTATCGCACCATGTCCGACTTGGCCCTTCTCCACTCGACTCGACTTGACCCCCCCAGCCGGGATCCATCTCCAGGGATCCCACAACCCACGCCTTCTCCGGAGCTGGAGTTGCTGGGGCAGACCGAACTCTTTCTCAGACGGCACATTGGGCCGGATGCCCGGCAAATTGGGCAGATGTTGCAAGTGTTGGAGCTGAGTTCGCTGCAGGAGCTGGTGGAGAAGGCGGTGCCGCCGGCCATTCGCAGCAGCCAGCCTTTGCAATTGGGATCCCCTTGCCCTGAGCAGCAGGTGTTGGCGGAACTGCAGGCAATGGCGGCCCAGAACCAGGTGTGGCGCTCCTTTTTGGGCATGGGCTATTCCAACACCCTGACGCCACCGGTGATTCAGCGCAACATCCTGGAAAACCCTGCCTGGTACACCCCCTACACCCCCTACCAAGCCGAGATCGCCCAGGGACGACTGGAGGCCCTGCTCAATTTCCAAACGATGGTGATCGACCTGACGGGGATGGAGATCGCCAATGCTTCCCTGCTGGACGAAGCCACCGCAGCCGCAGAAGCCATGGCTCTTGCCTACACCTTGGCAGGCAGGGGATCCCCGGTTTTCTGGGTGGATCGGGGCTGTCATCCCCAGACGATTGCAGTGGTGCAGACGCGGGCAGAGCCCTTGGGGATCCAGGTGCGCGTGACGGATCTGGCGGAGTTTTGCCCGGAGAAGGGCTTTGGGCTGCTGTTGCAATATCCCAACACCTTTGGAGAAATCCGGGACTACCGGCAGTTGGTGGAGCAGGCTCACCAGAAGGGGATGGTGGTGGCGGCGGCTGCCGACCTGCTCAGCTTAACCCTATTGCAACCCCCAGGAGAGTGGGGAGCGGACATCGTGGTGGGATCCACCCAGCGCTTCGGCGTGCCTTTGGGCTATGGCGGCCCCCATGCGGCTTACTTCGCCACCCGCGAGGCCCACAAGCGGCTGCTGCCAGGACGGCTGGTGGGGATTTCTCAGGATGCTCAAGGCAAGCCAGCCCTGCGCTTGGCGTTGCAGACCCGCGAGCAGCACATCCGGCGGGACAAGGCCACCAGCAACATCTGCACTGCCCAGGTGCTTTTGGCGGTGATGGCTTCTATGTATGCCGTCTACCACGGCCCCCGCGGCTTGCGACACATAGCCGAGCGCATCCACCGCCAGGCCCATCACTTGGCCACTGGGATCTGCCAGTTGGGTTATGAGGTGGGGCCCGAGCATTTCTTCGATACCTTCTGGGTCAAGGTAGCTTCTCCAGAGCAGGTGCAGGCGATCCAGGCCGGCGCTGCCCAGCGACAGATCAACCTCCGCCAGATCGATGACCGGACGCTGGGGATCAGCTTGGATGAGGCCACCACCACTCAGGATCTGCGGGATCTGTGGGAGATCTTTGCCGGAACCCTTCCCCGCAGCGGAGCGGAGTCCTTACCGCCAGCTTGGGATCCCGACAGCCCAGAGCTCGACTTGGGCCAGAGCCTGCCGCCCCAGCTCCTGCGCACCACCCCCTACCTCACCCATCCGGTCTTTAACCGTTACCACTCGGAAACTGAGCTGCTGCGCTATATCCACCGCCTGCAAAGCCGGGATCTGGCTCTCACCCATTCCATGATCCCCTTGGGCTCTTGCACCATGAAGCTGAACGCCACGGTGGAGATGATGCCGGTCACCTGGCCGGAGTTTGCCCAGCTCCATCCTTTTGTGCCCCTGGAGCAGGCCCGTGGCTACCAAGCCCTTTTTGCCCAGTTGGAAAAGATGCTGGCGGAGATCACCGGTTTTGCCGGAGTTTCTCTGCAGCCCAACGCCGGATCTCAGGGGGAATATGCCGGCCTATTGGCCATCCGCCGCTACCACCAAGCCAGAGGGGAAAGCCGGCGGCAGGTGTGCTTGATCCCCACCTCGGCCCACGGAACCAACCCGGCCAGCGCCGTGATGGCGGGGATGCAGGTGGTGAGCGTAGCTTGTGATGAAGCCGGCAATATCGACATTGAGGATCTGCGGGCCAAGGTGGAGCAGCACGGGGAGCGGCTGGCCGCCTTGATGATCACCTACCCTTCTACCCACGGTGTGTTTGAGGAAGGGATCCGCCAGATCTGCCAGATCGTCCACGAGGCGGGGGGACAGGTGTACATGGATGGGGCCAACCTCAACGCTCAGGTGGGCCTCTGCCGTCCTGCCGAGCTGGGGGCCGATGTCTGCCACCTCAACCTGCACAAGACCTTCTGCATTCCCCATGGGGGAGGTGGGCCGGGGGTAGGGCCCATTGCCGTGGCCCCTCACCTTGTGCCCTATTTGCCTGGCCATCCTGTTTTGCCCGGCTGTAACGGCCCCGTCAGCGCTGCCCCGTGGGGCAGTGCCAGCATTTTGCCCATCTCCTGGGCCTACATTCGCCTTATGGGATCCGCCGGCCTCACCCTGGCCAGCCAAGTGGCCATCCTCAACGCCAACTACATCGCCAAGCGGTTGGATCCCTACTACCCAGTACTCTACAAGGGGCCGGGGGGGTGGGTGGCCCACGAGTGTATTTTGGATTTGCGCCCCCTGAAAAAAAGCGCCGGCATCGAGGTGGAAGATGTGGCCAAGCGCCTGATGGACTATGGCTTCCACGCCCCCACCATCTCCTGGCCGGTGCCGGGGACAATGATGGTGGAGCCCACCGAGAGCGAATCTCTGGAGGAGCTGGATCGCTTCTGCGAGGCGATGATTGCCATCCGCCAGGAGATTGCCGCCATTGAGCGAGGCGAGATGGATCCGGTGCGCAATCCCCTCAAGTTGGCCCCCCACACCGCCGAGGTGGTGGCTGCCGACCACTGGGATCGCCCCTATCCTCGCTCGCTGGCCGCCTACCCGCTCCCTTGGGTCAAGGCCCACAAGTTCTGGCCCAGCGTCAGCCGCATCGACAACGCCTACGGGGATCGCCACCTGGTGTGCAGTTGTCAGCCCTGGCTCGACGAATGATGGCTGCTCTGGAACTTGGCCCAGAAAGGGAGATTGGTTGTATCCAAAGGCGGGATCCGCTATAACCAGTCAGGGATCCCTGGCCAACGGATGAGAAAAAATCCCCGTCTTGAGCGGTTCACGTCAGTGGGGCCAAGTTCTTTGCCTATTCTTACTCGGCTAACCCTGGGGCTGTTGGCGGGATCCCTCGTGGCCTGCCGCAAGATGCCTGATCCGGTTGCTCAAGAAGTGGATCAGGATCCCGTGCGGCGTCACATCGGCAAAGATGGCACGCACTTTGAGGCTTCCCTGGGGGATACCCGCGCTCTTCCCCCTCAGTTTCCCCCTCACTTGCAGTTGCCCAACGCTTCCATCATCTCTTCGGGACAGATTCGGGATCGAGAGGGGGGCCTTGCTTCCCTGATCTTGCAGACCTCTCAGCCTCTGGAGGCGATTGCCGCCTACTATCGCCGCACCCTGTGGGGCCGGGGCTGGGACATCCTCTCGGACATCGAGCAGGCCAATGGGATCCGCACCTTGGTGTTCGAGTCTCCCCCCCACCCCAAAAAGCCTCTCCAACAGGCGGTGGTGCAAGTGGGATCCCCCCGTCGCGGGCCGGATCAGGTGGAATATCGCGATATCTTGATTTTGCTGAGCACCGTATCCCCCTCTGCCACGGCAGAAGACCTCTCTTCAGCCAAGCTCACTCCCCCAACTTCCCCCTGAGGATGCCTGTCTACACCCAGTCAATTCCGATTGCGGCCAGCGTGGCCCAGGTGGATCGCTGCCTCACCGACCTGGAGTTGATGAAGCGCTGGCTCAACCCGCTGTTGGGCTGTGAGGCGGTGGGATCCCCTCTGGCGGAATTGGGCAGCCGCTACCGCTTTTTCCTTCGCTTGCCGTTTGTATCCCCCAGCTTGGATTGCGTGATTACAGAGCGGGCAGAAGGCTTGGTGCAGTGGCAGTTTAAGGGATTTTTTGAAGGAACCGACCGCTGGGAATGCCATCCCCAGCCGGGGGGTACCCTTCTAGTCAATTGCTTCAACTTCCGCATCCCCAGTCCCTGGGTGGCGGCAGGGTTTTACCTGTTGGCAGCAGGGCCGACCCAGCAGGATATGCGGGCCCAGCTCCGACGGCTGAAGGCGGTGGCCGAGGCTTTGGGTTAGGCTGGTGGCAAGTAGTAAAGAAACGTAAAAAACTGCAATGACCAGCAACAGCGGACTGTTTAACCGTCGCTTTGCCGACAACTTCATCCCCCAACCAGCCAACACTTCTCTGGAAATCGGCCAGATTGCCCCCGATTTTGAGCTGCCGCGCGTGCAAGGGGATCCCGTGCGGCTATCGGACTACCGCGGCCAAAAGCCGGTGGTTCTGGCTTTTACTCGTATCTTCACCGAAAAGCTTTTTTGCCCTTTTTGCTACCCCCACATCCAAGAGCTGAAAGCCCGCTACAGGGAGATCCAAGCTCTGGGGGCGGAGCTGCTGATGGTCACCAGCACCGATCCGGTTCAAAGCCAGCAGATTCAAGCAGACCTGCAGCTGCCTTACCCGCTGCTGGTGGATCCCGAGTGCAAAACCTTCCGCCTCTATGGGGTTGGCCAAGCTTTGGGAGCACCCCTGCCGGCCCAGTTCGTTGTGGATCGGGAGGGCAAACTGCGCTTCAAGCATGTTTTCTCCTTTGCCCAGCCCAATGCCGATACCGATGAGGTGCTGCGGGTGTTGCGGGAGGGGCTGCAAACCGGCTGGGATGGAACCCGTAGGGTGGCCCCTATCCCCTTTTTCTAGGGATCGGGCTTCTCTGCCATTGGACTTCCAGGGAGAGAGACTGCGATGTTTGCCCGTCTGGCCCAGAGTGGGGCGCGTCAGGCCGAGATCCTGGAGGTGGTTTTGCGCCACGGTTGGGACTACATGCGCCGCTTGCTCTCTTTTGGCAAGGCTGGGGAACCCCAACTGCCCCCGCCGATGGTGCTGCGCAACATTTTGGTGGATCTGGGGCCGGTCTATGTCAAGCTGGGCCAGCTGCTGAGCACCCGTCCGGACCTGTTGCCGCGAGAGTACATCGAGGCCCTCAGCACTCTGCAGGCCGACGTACCTCCTGTTCCCTGGAATGCGGTGGAGATCCTGCTGCGGCAGCAGTTGCGGCAGCCGTTGGAGCAGGTGTTCAGCAGCCTGGACAGGGAATCGGTTGCGGCGGGATCCATTGCCCAAGTCCATCGGGCTTGTCTGGTCAGCGGCGAGTGGGTGGCCCTCAAGATCCAGCGGCCCGGGCTGGAGGCGGTGGTGGAGCGGGATACGCGGCTAATCCGGGGCATTGCCGAGCTGGTGGCGCAAACGGAGTTCGGCAGGTTGGCAGATGTGGTGGCCTTGGCGGATGAGTTCTGCCGGGCCATTCAAGCAGAGCAGGACTTTACCCAAGAGGCCCGCCACACCGAGCAGCTCCGCCAACAGTTGCAAAGGGGGCGTTGGTTTGATCCGGCCCAACTGGTGGTGCCGCGCATCCATTGGCCTCTCACTACGCCAAAGGTGTTGACGCTGGAGTGGATCGAGGGCCGGCCCTTGTTGGAGGCGGATCGCAGCGACGCGGATCCAGAAAACATCGCCCGCCTGTTGACCCGCACCTTTTTTCAGCAGATCTGCATCGACGGCTATTTCCACGCCGATCCCCACCCCGGCAACCTCTTTTACTTGGGATCCGGTCGCGTGGCCCTGCTGGATTGCGGCATGATTGGGCGGCTGGATCCGCGTACGCAGCAGATTCTGCTGGAGCTTATGCTGGCCATTGTCAGCCTCGATGCCCAGCGCTGTGCCGAATTGACCCTGGAGTTGGCCCTGCCGGAAAGATCCGCGGCCCGCTCGCGGGATCAGACTGTCAGCTTGGCCCAGCTCCAAAGCGACTACGAGCGTCTGCTGCGCCAGTACTACGCCCTGAGCATTGCGGAGCTCAACTTCAGCCAGCTCTTTTCTGAGATCCTGCAGGCGGCCCGGCGCAACCAGATCCGCATTCCCGGCAATTTGGGCCTCTGTGCCAAGGCGCTGGCCAATTTGGAAGGGATCGCCCGCCAGCTCACCCCCGACTACAACCTGCCGGAGCAGCTTCGCCCCCTGATGGCGGATGTGTTTCGGGCGCAATTGCTGGGGGAGGCCCCTCTGCCTTCGCTGCTGCGCACGGCTTTGGATTTGAAAAATCTCTCTCTGCAATCGCCGCGCCAGATGGAGCTGCTGCTCAGCCGCATCACCTCGGAAACCCAGCGCTGGAACTTGACCATCCAAGAGCTGGACGGGATCCGCAGCAGCCTGGATCAGTCGGCCAACCGCCTTTCCTACAGCATTGTGGTCGGCTCTCTGATCGTCGGAGCTGCCATCATCTCGGCTCAGACGCAGCGGTTTCAGGTCTTTGGGCTGAGCGAACTCCTGTTCGGGGCGGCCAGCCTGTTGGGGCTGTGGCTTGTCATCAGCATCCTGCGCTCCGGTCGCCTGCGCGGCTAGATTGGCTGAGGTTGGCTCATCAGTGGACTCAGGGCCCTACTGCCCTTGTCTGGATCTCGATGTTTCCAAAAGAACACCAAAACGGTATCAACGCCTCCGCGAGCGATCCGCCAAAAGCCGCAA
>NZ_JANSIM010000165.1:0-25228 GCF_047502655.1 Synechococcus sp. R5-12
TTCCTGAACCATGTTCAGGAGAGTTCAGCGTGAATGTATCAGCATTCCTCGGGCTCATTCAAAATGGATATGGCTGTAACCTAGGGGCTCAGAGGGGCAAAGTGCTTCTCCCTTCGTTTGGGTTGCTGGAAAAGTTCGGCTAGAGTCAGATCAGTGACTGTGTCAACGTCTCGGCGGATCTCAATGCTTTCTCCAGCTACCGCGCAAACTGATCTGAGTCCCATCGATCTGGATTGCCTGCTCACCCCTGAGATTCAGCGGCCGGCCCGCTACTTGGGCAAAGAGTTTGGCGCCGTCCACCGTCCTTGGGATTCGGCACGGGTGCGTTGGGTGCTGAGCTATCCAGAGTTGTACGAGGTGGGAGCTTCCAACCTAGGCCACCTCATCCTTTACAACATCCTCAACGCCCAGCCGGATCAACTGTGTGACCGCACCTACTTGCCAGGCCCGGATCTGGCGGCCCGCCTGCGGCAGTTGGGGATCCCCCTCTTTGCCGTGGAATCCCGCCGTCCTCTGCGCGCTTTCCATATCATCGGCTTCAGCCTGGCTTACGAGCTGGGGGGCACCAACATCCTGGAGATGCTGGACCTAGCCGGGATCCCGCTCAAGTGGTGGGAGCGGCAGCCCTTTACCCCGGAAGAGTGCCCTCTGATCTTTGCCGGCGGGCCAACCGCCACCTCCAACCCAGAGCCTTTTGCCGACTTTTTCGATTTCTTCGTCTTCGGAGATGGGGAAGAGGTGCTGCCGGAAATTGGCCAAGTGCTGGCCGGATCCCTGTCCAAGCCCCGCCGAGAGGTCTTGCTGGAGCTGGCCCAGGTGCCGGGGGTGTACGTGCCCCAGTTTTACGAGGGGATCCCACCGCGGCCCATCGTGCCTGGGGTGCCGGAGCGCATCCGCCGTCGGGTGGCCCTGCCTCAACCCCAATACTCCGTCGGCCTGGTGCCTTTGGTGGAAACCGTCCACGACCGCCTGGTGATGGAAGTGCGGCGGGGCTGCACACGGGGCTGCCGATTTTGCCAGCCGGGAATGCTTACCCGCCCAGCGCGGGATGTGGATCCGGAAGCAGTGGTGGAGGCTGTGGTGCAGGGCTTGCGCAAGACCGGCTACAACGAATTTTCCCTCTCTTCTCTCAGTTGCTCCGACTACCTTTCCCTGCCGGCGGTGGGAGCGGAGCTGCACAACCGTCTCCTCAGAGAACACATTGCCCTTTCCCTGCCCAGCCAGCGGGTGGATCGCTTTGATGAGCAAATTGCCGCCATCATGAAGGGATCCCGCCGCTCCGGCCTCACCTTTGCCCCCGAAGCTGGCACGCAACGGCTGCGGGACATCATCAACAAGGGCCTCACCGATGCCGACTTGATTCGCGGCATTCGCACCGCCGTCCAAGAGGGCTGGGACAAAATCAAGCTCTATTTCATGATTGGCCTGCCCGGCGAGACCGACGCCGATGTCCTGGGGATCGCCCGCACCGTCGAGATGCTGCAGCGAGAATGTGCAGCCCTGGGTCGCAAGCGGGTGGAGTTTACCCTCACCCTCTCCAACTTCACCCCCAAGCCCCACACCCCCTTCCAGTGGCACCGGGTGGACTACGCCGACGTGCAGCGCAAGCAAACCCTGCTGCAGAAAGAGCTGCGGCGGCTGCGGGGCGTCAAAGCCCACTTCACCGACATCCGCTTCAGCATCCTGGAAGACTTTATTGGCAAAGGGGATCGCTCCCTGGGACAGATGATCGAGCGGGCTTGGCGGGCCGGTGCCGGCATGGATGCCTGGTGGGAAAGCATCGACACCGCCTATGCTGCCTGGGTGAGGGCCTACTGCGGCGAAGAGGTGGATCCTGCCGCCGATCCGGTCGCCCTCTGCGCCCATCTCCCCATCCGGGAATTGGGCCTGGAGGATCCCTTGCCCTGGGATCACATCGATACCGGCATCGACAAAAAATGGCTGCAAAAAGACTACCGCCGCGCCCTGGAAGCCCTCACCGTGGAAGACTGCTCCTTCGAGGGCTGCTCCGCCTGCGGCATCTGCGGCCCCGGCTTCGGCCACAACATCGTCATTCCCCCTCCGCCCGTCCCGCCCCTGCAGAGCAAACCCACCCCCACCCCGGATCCCCTGGAGCCGGAGCCACCTGCCCAGCGTTTCCGCATCACCTACGGCAAAACCGGGGATCTGCGCTGGCTGGGCCACCTGGATCTCATGCGCCTGTGGGAACGGGCCTGTCGGCGAGCGGGGTTACCTCTGGCCTTCAGCGGCGGCTACCACCCCATGCCCCGCCTGGCCAACGCCAACGCTCTGCCCATCGGCCAGGAAGGCTATGGCGAAATCCTGGATCTGGAGCTGCTGGATCGGCCTGAGGGTCCTCTGACGCCTGAGAAACTGCGCGCCCTTCTGAGCGAACAGCTGCCCCCGGAGATCCCCATCCAAGCCGTCCAAGAAATTAGCCTTCGGGATCCCTCGGCCACCGCAGCCGTTTACGCCGCCGAATATCAGCTCACGGTGAGCTGCGAGTTGCCCAAAGCCGTTCACGGCAGCGGGACGGAGTCCTCTTGGCCTGCCTGGGTCACCCAGATCCTAGACGCGCAGGAAATCTGGATTGAAAAAACCTCCAAGTCTGGCAAGTCCTCTCCCTTCAATGCCCGCGCCCTGCTTTACTACCTAGAGTTTCAGGGCCTGACCCCCGAGGGCAGCGCTTGCCTCCTTTACCGGGGCAGTTGCCGCAACGACGGTGCCTACCTGCGGCCCACCCATCTGGTTCAAATGGCCGAGTCATTGGGGTTGCCCCACTGGACACTACAGACGGCAAAGCGGCTGCGCCTGTTGTGGGAGAACCCCCTAGCCGATCCAGATTGAGCACTTCCTCTGGGAGCAACCCAAGGGCTAAGGGTCTGTCTGGGCTGAGGGATCCCACAAGCGCTATAATGCTGCTATTGCTGGCTCCTGCCGCTGTGGGGCTCGCCAAGCATCAACTTGACCAAGGGCGGGGTGAGCAGCAGGCAAAAGCTGGGCCGGATTCTGGAATGGAGACACTCTTAACTCAGTACCCAGGGCAGGTAACAGGCGTGATGGGGTCGAGTCGATAGGTGCAACAGAAAAGTGTGCCTCTTCGACCTAGCCCAGATCTAACCAGAAAATTTTACCCTGAGAAGGTGCTTCTTTCCGCGCGCAAACCCTGTCTTGTTGTGGACTCAGGCTGGGCCGCACAACTGGGGTTCTGCAATGGGCCAGCGTTCGATCTCCCGAGGCGGAGCCGTCTTGCTCCCTGAGCCTATCGATTGAGCCCATCCATGAATCTCCATGCAAACCTCACCGAATCCATTCATCCCATCCGATGAGTTTTCCTTCCAATCAGCAGAAGCCCCCCGCTGTACCCACCAGAGCCAGCATTGGGTAGTTCACATGCACTTAAACTCACCTCACCCATTGGAGAGGAAACAAAGCCAAGCGTCAAAGCAGAGCTGAGGGTAATGGACAGCCCCATGATGACTCGATCCTGGTTAAAGAAACTTGAGCAGATCCCAGCAAAAGGACAACACCTCGCCAGAATGAGGGTTCAACCCGTAACCGCGTGCCCTTGGGGCGGGGAGGGAAGTTAATGCCCAGGCAGATTGTCATTGCCGAGCAACATCGAGTGGCAGCCGTCTTCGCCGAAGATCAAGTGCAGGAGCTGATCGTCGCCAGCGGCGCTCACCAAGTGGGAGACGTTTACGTCGGAATCATCGAGAACGTTCTGCCCAGCATCGATGCCGCTTTCGTCAACATCGGCCCTGCAGAGCGCAATGGGTTTATCCACGTCAGCGACCTGGGCCCGCTGCGCCTCAAGCGAAGTCATGCCTCGATTTCTGAGCTGGTCTTGCCGCAGCAAAAGGTGCTGGTACAGGTGATGAAAGAGCCTACCGGCAACAAAGGGCCAAGGCTTACCGGAGATTTGGCCTTTCCAGGGCGGTATTTGGTGTTGCGACCCTACGGAAAAGGCGTTCATCTGTCCCGCCGCATCGAGGATCGAGAAGAACGCAACCGTTTGAAGTCGCTGGCCATTTTGATTAAACCCCCGCAGATGGGCCTGTTGGTGCGCACCGAAGCGGAAGGTGTGTCCGAAGAAGCGATGATCGACGACCTGGAGCAATTGAAGAAACTCTGGGAAGATATTCAACAGCAGTATCAGGCAGCACGGGGGCCGGGGCTACTCAACCGGGATGACGACTTTATTCAGCGGGTGCTGCGGGATGTTTACTCCGACGATGTGAACCGTATTGTGACCGACTCTGCGGCAGGAGCGAAGCGAGTCCGTAGCTATCTGCAGGGCTGGAACAAGGGCCAAATGCCCCCTGGTGTCGTTGTCGATGCCCACCGCGAGCCCACCCCCATTCTGGAGTATTTTCGGGTCAACGCGGTTATTCGGCAGGCGCTGCGGCCACGGGTGGATCTGCCCTCTGGTGGCTACATCATCATCGAGCCCACCGAGGCCCTGACGGTAATTGATGTTAACTCGGGCTCCTTCACCCAATCGGCCACTTCTCGGGAGACAGTGCTGTGGACAAACTGTGAGGCGGCTACCGAGATTGCCCGCCAATTGAGGCTGCGCAACATTGCCGGTGTGATTGTGGTGGACTTCATCGATATGGATTCCCGCCGCGACCAGTTGCTGGTTTTGGAGCATTTTAACAAGGCCCTCTCCAGCGACAAAGCTCGCCCACAGGTGGTCCAACTGTCGGAATTGGGGCTGGTGGAGCTCACCCGCAAACGGCAGGGGCAAAGCCTTTACGAGATCTTCGGCTATTCTTGCCCCACCTGTGAGGGGCTGGGGATCCTAGCCCGCTTGCCGGGGGCCGAGCCAGGGCATCTGTTAACAATAGAAAGCGGCCTGACGGTAACGCTACCCACCGAGGCGGAAGGAGGGGATGAGGAAGAGGCCGGCCCGATCCTGCCCCGCGATGGCAACTCCCAACGGGCGCGCCTGCGAGTGGGAAGCGATGGGCTGTCTCGAGGCGATAGCCGTGCGCTGCTGCGGCGGTCGCGATCTGCCCCCGGACAACGACGCCCCAGCCCGGATCCCTTTACGACTTCAGACGATCTGGAGGAAGAGCCACGGGTTGAAACGGGACGCAAGCGTCCCCGCGAAGACTGGGGGGATCCCCGCACTGGCCAGCGCCTCGTTGCCCGGAGCCTGGATACTCCTGTAGAAGAGGAAGCCCCAGAGCCGATGCAACTGCCAGGGGGCGGAGCAGACCTAAAGCGTCAAGAACCCCGCCGTTCTGGCCCTGGGGAAGAGGCAGAATCCGCCTCACGCAAAGATCACACTTCCCCAGCCCGCACCGTTCGCGCCAGCGGGACGGAGTCCTCAGAAGGCCGTCCGGCTCCGGTACGGCAAACCGTCACCGTGGAGATGACCCCGTTACAACAACGGGTCTACTCGGAGCTGGGGCTGTCGCCGCTGTTGCTGCTTGACCAGCCGCCGCCTTGGGGCCGAGACACGGCGGTTAGGGTGGTTCTGCCGGGAACTCTAGAGGCGGAAAGTCCGCCCAGGATGGAGACTGAGGCAACTTCTCAGACAGAGGAGTTTGCACCCGAACCGGAGGCTCTGCAGGAGAAGGAGCTGCTGGACAACCTCTCTCCACCCGAACTTTCTGAACCCGAAATCCCTTCTGCTGAATCGTTCGTGCCAGCAGTGCAGAGCAGCTTGGCCGAGCCAGCCGCGGAACTGGGGATCAGCCCTGCCCAGCAATCTCCGGCAGCCTCCAGGCGACGGCGCTCCCGCAGCAGTTAGGCGCTGCTCTCAAGCCCAGGGGCAGGCATGGGAGTATGGTGGAGCGGGCAAGGCCGAGTTTGATCTGGGAGGGATCCCTTTGGCAGCAGGGGATCCTGCGGGTGGCGGGGGTGGATGAGGTGGGGCGGGGGGCCCTGGCCGGGCCGGTAGTGGCGGCGGCGGTAATTTTGCCGGCCCAGATGGATCCCAAAGAACTGGAGGGAGTGAGGGATTCCAAACAACTGCGTCCGCAGCAACGCGCTCAATGGGCGGAACGGATTCGGCAGGTGGCTTTGGCTGTGGGCGTTGGCAGTGCCTCTGCTGCTGAGATCGACCGGCTCAACATTCGCCAGGCCACGGTGCTAGCCATGCAGCGGGCTTTGGCCAAGTTGGATCCAATCGAACACATTTTGCTGGATGGATTGCCGCTGGCCGAGCTGGGATCCCGGCAAACGGCCCTGGTCAAGGGGGATCACATCAGCCTCTCCATTGCCGCTGCTTCAGTTGTGGCCAAAGTCTGGCGAGATGCCTTGATGCAGAGCTGGGATCGGCAGTACCCCGGCTACGGCTGGCGCACCAACGCTGGCTATGGCACGCGGGAGCACCGACTGGCGTTGCAGAACTTGGGGCCCACCCCGCAGCACCGCCGCAGCTTTGCCCCCTTGGCAGAACTGAAAGTCAGCAGATATGATGGTTAATGCAGTTGCATTGCCCACGTAGCTCAGTGGACTAGAGCACTGGGTTCCGGTCCCAGGTGTCGGAGGTTCGAATCCTTTCGTGGGCGTCTTCAGGCATATAAGTTCAGCCATATAAGTGGGCAACATACTCTCCGTACCCGTTGTAGGGCAAGGTGGGAACGATTTGCCACTGGGAACGGGATCCGAAACCGATCAAGACTTCCTGCTCCTGTGACCAGCGGGGGTGGGGCACCCTAGGATCCACATTGGCCTCAAATCCATACTCCTCAGGGGCGAGGGTATTCCAAAACGTGGAGGGTTGACGGGCCAAAAACTCGATTTTGACGATGGATTTTCCCCCTTTAAAGCCATACTTCCAGGGAACCACCATGCGAAGGGGTGCTCCGTGCTGTTTGGGCAACGGCTTGCCATAAACGCCGAGGGCAAAAAAGGCCAACTCGTTGGCCATTTCCTCGATCCGCAACCCTTCCGTGTAGGGCCAAGGCAAGTTGGGGGGCCAGATTGGGCCAGGCATAATTTCCGGATCGTAAAAGGAAGTGAAGCGGACAAATCGAGCCGTCGGCAAAGGATCCACCCGTTCCAGCAACAGCCGCATCGGAAAGCCCAACCACGGCACCACCATCGCCCAGGCTTCCACACAGCGAAAGCGATAGATGCGCTCTTCGAGGGGAAAGTGAAACAGATCTTCCAGGCCCAACCGCTGAGGATGCCGCACCAGCCCGGTAATCTCGACAGTCCAGGGATCCGTGGGCAAAGCCTGTGCAGCCCGCCAGATGCGCTTGCCGGAGCCAAACTCGTAAAAGTTGTTGTAACGAGCAGCTACAATCTCCTCGGTGACGGGCCTGCCCACATCCGAAAAGTGGGGGTTGAGTGGGATCCCCCTCAGCTCTCGTTCTACCGAGGGAGCAGCTCCCCTGCTGCCAAACCCAAAAATAGAAAAACTGGCTCCCACCCCAACGGATCCCAGTTGCGCTAGAAATTGCCGCCGGCTGAAAAACATCTCTTCTGGAGTGACCTGTGCCTCTCGTTGCCAGGGGTGAGGAACTCGGATCCCGAACATCCATCAGCCATCCTTTGATTCAGAGTCAGGGAAAAAGTCTGCCGCCCGAACTACTACATCCTAAATGAATTACTACATCCTAAACGGATCTAAGCCGACATTCCCCGAGCTCGTTTCCAGCGCTGCCCCATGTGTAGTCATTTCAGATGTAGTCATTTCAAACAGCAATGAAACGATTTGTTATGTCTGTCCCTGGCTCCCCTCTCCTTTTGAGAGAGGGGTTGGGGGTGAGGGAAACCCTGCAGGCTGGGATGATCGGTGACGAAATCACGGTATAGCCGTGTTGGCTGAGTCCGTGCTGCTGGAAAAAAGTGTGGGGATCAGCTAAGGACTTGAGCTGGGCTCCGGCAAAACGTAGATGGACTCCACTTGCCGCCCTGCCGATGGCACTGCCTGGATGGTGCCCTTGTCGATGTGGTAAATGACTTTCTCCGCTTGCAACTGATTCTCCCCTTGGTTGATGATGACCTGGCCCTCCAGCTCAATGCGTTGCTCCTGGCTGTAATACACAGCTCTTTGGGCGCGGGCCGTAAGCCGCTCGGCAGGAAAACTGAGGGTGACATTGCCAATGGCCGTAAAAACCCCTGTGTTGGCGTTGGCCTCCTGCACATCGGCGCTGATGCTGATGGCACGGGGATTCTGACCCCAAGCCGGGATCCCAAGGGCCAGCACCACACCCACAGCCCAGCCCAGCGTCCCTAGCCGCTGCCAACCCTTCCGGTCAAACGCCATCTCCAAAGCCATGCCCCATCACCCCGTCAAACCACCACAGCAGCCAGTCTAGCCCGTCAATCCAGGTCACAATGGCGGGGGGCAGCCTATGGGTCCGTTCCCTTTCTCCCCTGGGGCAGAGCTTGGGCAAGCTGTCTTTCCAATTCGGCAACGCGCTGCATGAGCTGTCGGTTGGCTTCCAGCAGCTCCCGCGCCTGGCTGTTGAGATAGGGATCCGACTCCCACCAATTGATGCCGATCTCCTTGGCCTTATCCACCGAAGAAATCAGCAGGCGAATGCGCACATTCAGCAACTCCACATTGCCCACCGAAACGGTGATGTCTCCGGCGATCACAATGCCCTTGTCCAGCACCCGCTCCAGCACATCGGCCAGCGAGGAGCCATGAGTAGCCGTGGTCAAGGGTTGAGAGCTAATCGGCACAGAGTTCATCGACCTCCAAAGCGTACCAACAGGCAAAAGACTCAGCCAGGCAGTTGGTCTAGCAGATAATTCAGCAACTGGGATCCCTCTTCATAGCGCTTGCCGGCTCGCGGCAACAGCACATCCGCACACAAAGCGCGAAAATCGGCATTCTCTTTGCTGACCGCCAGCTCATGTTCCTTGACAATGCGCCCGATCATCAGACAACTGCGCAGGCTGGGGTGGCGCGTCAGATCCAGCTTGCGGCGAAAAGCCCGCACAATGTGGACGATCTTGAGGGCGTCGGGGCCGGATAAGCCTATTCGCGAGGTGAGAATCTCCTTTTCGGTCTCGATGTCCGGCTCCCCCATATCGATGGTGATCATCCGATCCAGCAGCGCATCTTGGGCCCTGTGAACCCCGGTATATTCCTCCGGGTTAGAGGTAAAAATGGCCCGGAACTGGGGATGCACCCGCAGATATTCCGAGCGGTTGCTGTCCGGCGGCAACACCAGCAGCCTCTCCTCCAAGGCACTCAGGAGAGCATTGTTGGCCTCAGGGCGGGAGCGATTGAACTCGTCGTAGATGAGGGTAAACCCCTCTCGGCAAGCCAAGGTGAGGCGGGCATCCACCCAGCGCTGCTGCACATCCTCCTCCGTCTTCACCACCGAGTGAATGAAGTTGTCCACCACCCGCCGATGGGTAAAACCGGTGCGCCCCCCGATGAGGTCGGAAGAATCGAAGCGGTCATCCCCATAGATCAGCATGATGGGGCGGCCCAGCAGGCTGGCCAGATGCATCGCCAAAGTGGTTTTGCCCGTACCCGAAGGCCCCCGCAAATGCACCGCAAAGCCCGATTGCAAATAGCGCAAAGCGCGGCGGGTAATCCGCTCAATGTAGGGGGTGTTCACGAACTGGCGGGGACGCGCCTGCAGAACCGTGGCCATGGAGATACTCAACCTCTTTGCTGCCCTAGACTCCTTTGCCTTGACTATAGCCCGGATGTTCTTCCTGCGCTCTGTTCAACTAAACTGCGACCGCCCCCGACACCATGCGCCGCAGCGTAGCCAAGATTTCCGAGGGATCCACCCCCAGATCCACCGCGCCGCGGGCCAACAAATCCCGCACCCGTTCCCGATCCCCAATTACCTGCAGCAGGGTCAAGTTGGGATCCTGCGCTTGTAGATCACTCACATACTTGTTGACATAGTCAAGGATGGGATCCACCTGTTTCTCAACAGTAGGCGGAACTTCAGGGGGTTCGAGCGTTGTCAAACCCCCTGGGGGTTGGGAAACAGAGACCGGGGCGGACGGCTCCACCGGGGTTTGACCTTCGGCTACAGGCGTTGAGTCGGAAGCAGTCTCACCGGCAGTCGCAACGGCACTGTTAGAGCTTGCACTGGAAGTGGAGACTTCAGGTTCTGGGATGAGGTCAGGGATCCCATTGCCCCACACCTGCTTATGCAACTCCGCCCGGAAAGTGGCCAGGGATCCCCGCAGGGCCTGGGCCTGGGCTTGCTGTTCCTGAGCCATCTGAGCCAGCTCCTGTCGAGCCATTTGCCGGAGAGCCTGTACCCACTGCCGCAAATCGGCGCAAAAAGACTGCCGCGCTTGCTGAGTTTTGTCGGCCATCGCCTGCCGAGCCTGCGTATAGGTGCTCAGCAAATGCTCCACAGCCGCAGTCAAGTTAGCCCGGAAAGCCTGCAATTGCTGCCGGCTGACTTCCAATTGAGCAGCTCGTTCCTGCTCCAGGCGAGCCAGACTCTCTGCCACCGACTTGGCCCGCTGAGCCGCCGCTTCCGAACGGGAGCATTCGTCCAGGGATCGCCTCACAGCCCGCTCCTGCCTCAGTTTCTGCAATTGGCTGCGGGTTTGCTCCGTCTGGTGCCGTATTGCTTCTTGTCGTTGCTGGCGGCGCTGCCCCAGCTCAACCATCAGGGCTTGGTGCTGCTCTAGGCGCTGCTGCCGGGATCGGCTTAACAAACTTCGGTTTTGAGTCACCCGCCGGCTGCGAGCTATGGCCCATTGTTCCTGCAAACTCATGGTGTTCAATCCCTCACGTCGTGTTCAATGCTTGGGTGGATACAGCTTCTCTGCCCCTCCAAACTCGATATCCAGCTATCATGCCAGTCTGCAGCTCAACACGTCTGCAAGACTCGATCCCTGAACGAAACCCATGAGAGCAAGGCAGAGACCAGAGGTGGATCCCTGCCTCGCTTTCCGAGAGCCTTCACAGCGGCCAGCTCCAGACCCCCGCCCAAGACCCATGACCCGTCAAACCATCACGGTATTGAAGGCAAGGGGATTGAGTGATTGGGCCAGATTTAGACGGCAGGAGCAGCAGCAGTAGCCGTCAGACCCACAGCCTCAGCGTACTTCAGGTAGGTTTCCACGGAAGCCACAACGACGCGGGCTTCAATGGCCAACAGCTCGATCCCAACCAAAGAAACCCGCACCCAGGCATCGACCACGATACCTTTATCCAAGATGCGATCGATCACTTCGGCCAAGCTGGACGAGGAGTTCACTTTCTCAACTGCCATAACGATCTCTCCTGCACTGATACTGCTGATACTGATGAGGGTTGAAAAGGACAGACAACTCGGCGGCAAAATGGCATGTAGAAGGGATCCCAGCTGAGGATTCACCTTCCCTAGGGCGACAGCCGCACCCTCTATCACCCTAGCCCTATTGTGCTGGCTTTTTTCGGGGAGAACACCCGTAGATTCGCTTAAAAAAGACGGCGAACTCGAAAGGTTTACCGCTTTTCTAAGCGCCATCCCCCCTACATAGTACTCGCCAGCAGAAAAAATGGGCAAAGATGAGGGCGAGTTTTGAGCCCAAGTTGTGGAAGTGTGGTGGAGGGGCAGTGGGAAGCGGCAGGGATCCCCTATACTGGGGGCAGTGGGCTTGCTGACATACCGTTTCTCGCTGGCTGATAGGGCTGTCGTGACCGATTTCAACACCGGGATCCCGAGCGTGCGTCGCCTGCAGAAGGTCATCAAGGATCGGGAAACCCTCGAGGTCAAACTCAATACCGGAGATGTCTTCGTCGGCCAGTTGCGCTGGCAGGATCCCGATTGCCTCTGTTTAGCCGATGCCGAGGGGCGGGAGTCGCTGCTGTGGCGGTCTGCCATTGCTTTCATCAAGGTCAGGCCTCAGTCTTAAGTACTGCTCCGGATCCCTGTACAGCTCTTCTTCCCAATTTTTGAATAAATCTTTACAACAACTCAGGGCTTTTCTGTCTCCCTCTGAGGGCAGTTTTCTCCAGTTGACCCACTCCTGCTGGGTTTTTGGAGCGGTTGACTACCCTGCCGTCGCCCTGAGTCTATCCCAAAGCCGTCCCCCATTGCTCCGCAACGCTGTTGCAACTGCGTCAGCGGGCCGTAGGCCTTGAGGACGAGGCTTTAGACCCAGTTTTTTGGTAAAAATGCCAATTAAGAAGGGTATGATAAGGAGTGTTAAAAAATCTGATCTCTCCTCACCCAACCATGACGACTGCCCCCATTGAGATACCTCTTCAGCCTGCCGCCCAACGGCATAACCACTACAGCCGCGAAGACTTTTTTCGCTTTGACCTCTCCCAGGGATCCCTTGTGGACTGGACGGGTGCCCGCAATGTCTTGGTGAGCGAAGACTTTATTCTGGGCTTGCAGCAGGGCCTGGAGGAAGAAGTGGGAGATGCCTCAGCTTCTCTGATGTACACCATCGGTCAAGAGTGGGGACGCAACGATGCTGTCCATTTTTCCCGCTGGTTTGAGGAGGAATATCGGCGCCACCCCAAGCAGAGTAATCTCATGTTTCTCTTGGAAACCTGGTGGTGGCCTCTGACCTCCCAAGGATGGGGGCGCTGGGAGGTAGAAACCGAGAGTCGGCGGCAAGGGTTTATTTTCATCAACCTCTTTGACTCCGCTGTGGCCCGCACCCTGGGGGATGTGGGCAAACCTGTCTGTCATCTTTACGCCGGATTATTTGCCGGCTTTTTTAGCACCATGGTGGAACGGCAACTGAACTGCATCGAGATCCAGTGCTACTCCATGGGAGAAAGCTACTGCAAGTTTTTGCTCGGCAGCAAAGATCGCATTGATGCGGCTGCCTTCTGGCTGAACGAAGGGGCCAGTGCTGGTGAAATTGCCCAAAAATTGCGTTCAGGTCAGGGAGTAGCTAAGGCATGACCTGGAAGATTACTTTAGAGGATTCGGTGCAGAGCTTTTTTGCCCGTCTAAATTGGGATAACCGCCCCCTACAGATGCGCTCTCTGCCAATGCCTTTTCTGCAAGTGCGGGAGCATTTTGGTTCCATCCCCTGGGCGGGGGATCCCCTGAGTTTGGCTGCGCATTCTCTGGGATCCCTGTCGGCAGCACCAGAACCCGAGCCGGCAGAAGAACAGATCACCTTGGCAGATCTGTTCAGCCTGTTTTGAATCTCCTAGCACCCACCGACCTCCGGGAGAAGCGAGATGGTAAGCCCCTTGGAGCAGATGCTGATCGAGTCGGAAGCCCGCTACCTCAAGCCAGAGGAGCTGGAGCATCTGAAGGCCTATGTTCTCGGCTGGCCAAAACGACAACATGTGTACCGAGTTTTGCGGGAACGGGAGAGCCAGGTGGTGAGTAAAACCCTAGATGCCCTGCAAAAGGAGATGCCCGACCTTTCTCCCCAAGTGTTGGATCTGTGCCGGCGACACCTGCTGTTGCTGCTGCGTCACAGCGCTATGGCCATGTTGCTGCAGGACGAAAACCTCCTGAAAGAGCGGCTGCTCGAGTGGATGGAGGAAGAGGTGCGCCTGTACGGACTGCAGAGGGTTTATGAGGTTGCCTATCGGATTTTCCAGCAAGAGCTGAGAGACCATCTGGCCCCTGGAGAGTTGGAGTTTATCCGCCCTTTGATCACCCAGGTACAGGTGGCCTTGCTGTTTTAGAGCTAGATACTTTTTTGCTTTTTGCATTTTTCGGTGCTAGAGCGCTCTATCTCAACTAGCCGGAGACTTCAGTGTCGTTGGAGTTAATGTTAGCGTTGTAGTAAATCTGCCCAAGGGGTATTCAATTGCTGGAGGGATCGCCATAAGATTTGGAGCGTAAACAACCGTTCTCCCAGCTCAACAACCAACGAACTGTCAACTGCACCCCGCTCCTATTTGGATGCTTAAAGCTCAATAACGACTTGGATTGGATAACCAGGGGATCCCTTATGAACGGCACCAGCTCTATCTCCAATGGCTCAGTCACCTTTGATCCCTACACGCCCGTTTTGGCCAACTACTATGCACCCAGCGCCTATCTGCGAAGCGATTTGGAATCCGGCTTGCTGGAAAGTCGCCACGGTGAGCGTCTCTTGGCCCTTCCAGAGGCATTGCTGCGGGGCATCTACACGGGCCTGGAATACGAGACCGGCCAGGCTGCTCGTTTGGTGTTGCGCAACTGTGGTCGGATGTGGGGCAAGGAGTTTTTCCGCCGTTTTGCCCAAGAACTCTCCGACTACTACCAGAAGCCTTTGGCCGAGCTGGAGATGGGCCTTTTCCTGCAAAGTCTGAGACAAGCTTGGAAAACTCATGGCTGGGGATTGATCGAGATCGACTGGACTTACAAAGATCAAGGAGTGCTGGTGGTGTCGATTCGCAATTCCCCCTTCGCTGCTGTCACCCCTCCCCATTTCAAGCGTCCGATGGGCTTTTTGGAGGCAGGGCTGTTGGCCACCTGGTTTAGCCAGCTAACCGGCCAGGATTTGCTCTGCGTGCAAACCGCCAGCGAGGCTCTGGGAGCGAAGAGCAATTTGTTTGTCGTAACCGCTGCTGCCCGCCTCAAAGAGGGAGAAGCCTGGGTGGACTCCGGCCTCAGCCACGAGCAGATCCTGGAAAAGCTCCTGCAGCCCAGCTAGGCGATGGGGGCTGGTTTTCCCCAGAGGGATGGGATCCCAACAGGGATGAGTCTGTATAATTTTCTGGAAGCAAGGCGAGCTCAAGCGTGCGAGGGTGTGGCCATTGGGGTGGCGAGTCAGAGCAATTCGGGGAGCCATCACCGTACCTACAAACAGTGCCGAGGCCATTGGCGCGGCGGTGACTGAGCTGTTGGATACGCTAGAGCACCGCAACGCCTTCGATCCGGCTGAGTTGGTCAGCGTTATTTTTTCTGTTACTCCTGATTTAAATGCAGCTTTTCCTGCCCAATTTGCTCGTCGTCGCCCTGGCTGGGAGTCGGTGCCTCTGTTGGATGTACAACAGATGGAGGTGAGCAGCGACTTACCCCGTTGTATTCGTGTTTTGATCCAGTTGAATACTCCACTTGCTCAAGCGGACATGCAGCATGTTTATCTGCGAGGTGCCCGCGAGTTAAGGCCAGATCTCAGCGCAGTTTGATTGAGGTCGTACAGCACCAATACGGCAGCGTAGCCACAGCAATCGAACAGCAACGGGACAACCTATCGCCTTGGGCAATAGGGAGCGCAATCGATTCTGGTTTTTCCCTGCTTATTTTGGGGGAAGAGAATGTCTCAACCCAAGTTGATTCAGGTCTTATAACTACGGATTTGGCGATCCCAGCCGCCTTGATCTGGATTCACTCACAGATGCACTTAGCCCAAGAGTATGGTCATTTCAATTCAAACCAGGACACTAAACCCATGACCCAATGTTGACTGTAAGGGGCGAGATAGCCCAGGCGTCTCACCCTAACCCGAAACGACTATAGTTTGAGAACTCAGGAGGATAGTTTTTCTCGCAGACGGTTTTCCCACTGTTGCAGTTGCTCTTGGCGAGCGGCTACCTCTGCTTCGCGACGGCTCAGCTCCTGGCTTTGCCGAGTCAAGGATTGCCGCCAGCTTTCGATTTCCGACAGATCCACCAGACTGCGGCTTTGAGATAGGTTGTGCAGCATCTCCACCAGCTTCATGGCTGCCTCTTCCACCCGCTGTACCTGCCGCTCTTCTGAAAGCTCAACCAGCAGCAACACCCCAATGTTGTAAGGGCCAGCCTCTTTGCAGGTGACCCATTCTGGCTGGCGCAGCGGCGTCCAAACCCCACCCTCGGCCTGCCGGGCCAAGAGCTGCAGCTCCCCCTGGCCGAAGAGACCTTTTTTGTGTACCCGTGCCAGATACAACATGGAACATGCAGGAAGATGCTGCCGATTTTAGCACCGATCCCTTTTGTTCAAGAGGGATCCCGTCCCTAGACCCAAACCTGGGCTTCGTTGTCCGTGCCATTGGGAGGATCAATGTTAGGATCGGCGGTGGAATGGGTAAGGCTCAACGCTCTCCCGTCTTCATCGTTTAGGGATCCCTGGCATGTTTCTCACCCAAAGCCCCTACTTCTTGATGGCAGCGCTGGTGGCTATTGCCAGTGGAGCCATCTTCGCGGTTCGGTTCATCAAGCGCGAGGCCTCCGCTGAGTATGACGTGATTTTTGCCACGATGGGCCTGATCTATTCCGTCTGCTTGCTCTTGGAAGGTCAGCGGCTCATCCCGTTGCTGTTCTTTGCGCAGGTGTTGCTGGCGGTGATGGCCGGCTGGTTTGCCATCGAAACCTTCCGTTTGCGGATTCTCTTAAGCGAAAAAGCACGGCAGGTGGGCGGGGCTCGTCCGACCGTTCGGCGGCAAGGCTTCAGCCGCACCTATCCCCCGGATGGCTATGCCCAAGGACGCACGGTTTCCACTCGAGCCGAGGGATCCCGTATCCGCGATACATCCTCTTACAGTCGCTCCATTCCTGGGCGCAGTGGTGAAGATCCTAGCCGTCGCCCCAGGCCCCAACTGACCGGCGATACCCGTGTGCGTCCACGCCGCCGACCCGAAGGGGATGAGTATTACGAGGAACCAGGATCCCGCCCGCGTCAGGACACCGACTACGATGAGCCGGCTCCGCCGCCAGAGGCCCGTCGCCCCCGTCGCCCTGCCGGAGAGTATCCAGAGGATGTGGATGTGCAGGAAGAGCGCAGCACAGGTACAGCTACCCGCCGCCGTCCCCCACGGCTGCCCCAAGACCAAGGGGAAAGCTACGCGGATGAACCTCCCCGCCGTCCTTCCCGCCGCGTTGTCGAAGTAGAGCCAGTAGAAGTGGAGCCAGAAGAGTACGATGACGATCTGTTCTGATAAGCTCTCGACACTGCTCTGAAACTCAATAGGGACAGCGCCAGCCTTGCTTGGGAGGTGTGGTGAATCCGGTTGGATCCCTCAGCCCGTGTTGCGCATCCCGGCGGCAATGCCGTTGATGGTGAGCAGAGCCCCACGCAGAAGTTCAGCTCGGTTGTAGCGCGTTCTCCCGGTACGGGATCCCTGATGCTCTCGCAGGCGCTTGAGGAGGGAGACTTGGATAAAGCCGAGGGGCACAATAGAGCGGTTGCGCAACTGCACCGAGCGCTTCAAATAAGGGTCGTTCTCCAACAGTTCGCTGTGACCCGTAATCTGCAGCACTATTGTGCGGGTGCGGTGCATTTCTTGGGCAATACACTCAAACAGCTCCATCGCCCGCTCTAGACGTTCTGGAGAGCTCATCTCCCGCACGTAGTGACGCGCTATTTGCAAATCCACCTTGGCCAAGGTCATCTCCACTTTGGAGATCACCATGCGGAAGAAAGGCCATTCGCGATACAGGTGCTGCAGGTGGTTGAGGTTGTGCTCGCCCTTGGCCACGTATTCCTGTAGGGCGGTGCCAACTCCATACCAGGCCGGCAGGAGAAAGCGGCTTTGCGTCCAACTAAATACCCAGGGAATGGCCCGCAGGGATCCAATATCCTTCTGGCTGCCGCTGCGGCGGGCAGGACGGGAGCTGATCTGCAGTTGGCTGATCTCTTCAATGGGGGTGACCTCGTGGAAAAACTCCACAAAACCTTCCTGCTCATAGACCAGGTTGCGATACACCTGCCGGGAGCGATCCGCCAAGGATTCCATTAGGCGCGACCACTCGTGCAGGTCGTTGGGGTAGGTGCGCAGCAGGCTGGCCTGGATCACGGCGCTGGTAACGGTTTCTAGGTTAAAAATGGCCAGATCTTGGAGGGAATACTTAGAGGCCAGCACCTCTCCCTGTTCGGTAATTTTGATGCGGCCCCCCACACTGCGCCCTGGCTGAGCCAAGATGGCCTCGTAAGCCGGGCCCCCCCCACGGCCCACCGAACCACCCCGGCCATGGAAGATTTGCAGCTTCACGCCATAGGATTCGGCCACCGTCTGCAGGCGTTGTTGAGCTTTGTAAATCTCCCAGTTGCTGCTCAAAAAGCCGGAATCTTTGTTGCTGTCGGAGTAGCCCAGCATCACCTCCTGCAGATTTCCCTGCTGAGCCAAGTACTGGCGATAGAAAGGGATCTCCAGCAACTGCCGCAAAACTTCCGGGGCCCGCTTCAGGTCTTCGACGGTCTCAAACAGCGGCACCACCGCCAGGGATCCGCGACCGCTAATGGGATCGTAGAGACCCACCTCCTTGGCCATCAGCAGCACCTCCAACAGGTCGCTCAACTGGCGGCTCATGCTGATCACATAGGTTTGGCAAATGGCCAAGCCGAATTCCTGCTGCATGCGGCGCAGGGTGCGAAAGGTGGCGATCAGCTCTGCCGTTTTCTCGGAAAAGGCGATCTCCAGCGGTATCAGAGGCCGACGTGTTTGTAGCTCCTGCAGGAGAAAGGCGGTTTTTTCCTCTTCCGTCATCTCGTTGTAGGGACGCGGCAAAATGCGCAAGTACTCGAAAATCTCCGTGAGAGCGGCTTCGTGGTAGCTGCTGTCTTGGCGGATATCCAGATGGGCCAGGTGAAAGCCAAACACCTGTACCTGTTGAATGAGATGATCCAACTGACGGCAGGAAAGGCCGCTGTTTTTCAAGCTTTTCTGGATAAGCTGCAAGTCGGCCAGAAATTCTTCTGCGTTGGCATAGGCGTTGTCCACGGGGGGAGGGGTGGGCAAACAAGCAGAGTCGGCCAAGTTGCGGTTGCGCTCCCGCGTCAACTCCAGCCGCCGCTGAATGTAGCTGAGCTTGAGGCGGTAAGGCTCCTGGCGGTATTGCAGCGAAAACGATTCGTAAACCTCAGGCATGAGGCGGTGATCCTGCTCAAGGGCATCCAGCAGCTGGCTGTCCACATCCCCCCAGTGCAGGGAAATGCTCAGGGTTTTGGTGAGAGCCTTCACCGATTCGATGTACTTGCCCAGGATGAGGTTGCGCTGATAGCGAGCCGTTTGCCAGGTAACATCGGCGGTGACGGAAGGGTTGCCATCCCGATCCCCGCCTACCCACGAGCCGAAGTTGCAAAATCCTGCCGGCGGTGGCTCGACGCTGGGAAAAGCCTTTTTCAAGCTGCGGCTGAGGTACTCGTGCAGCAGGGGGATGGCCTGAAACAACACCTCTTCAAAATAGTGCAAAGTGTAATCGACTTCGTTCAAAACAGTCGGCTTGGACTGATGCAACTCGTCGGTGCGCCACCAAAGCAAAACTTCTTCCGCCATCTGTTCTTTTATCATCTGGGCCTGCAAAGGCTGGGTTTGTTCTGCCCAATCCAGTTGGCCGAGCAGGCGAGAGAAAGCTCGTTGCTTCTCGCGGATGGTGTGGCGGACGATCTCGGTGGGGTGGGCGGTGAAGACCATGCGAATGTGCAACTGCTCCAGCAATCTGCGCAGTAGGCCCGGCGGCACCCCTTGAGCCCGCAGGTAAGGGAACAGCCGTTCAAATTTTTCGTTTTCTCGCACGGTACGTTGTTGGCTATCCACCATGCGCATGTCCGAGTCTTCTGCCCGTTCGTAGTGCTGTTCAACAATGTTGATCAACTGGAAGAAGAGGGCAAAGGCCCGTGCCGTTTGGATGGTGGCGTCGAGGCTGAGGTACTCGATAATTTGTAGTACCTCTGGGATCGGGTACTCCAGGGCTTGTCCTTCTGGGGAACACATGGAACGCAGTCGCTGCAACAGATCCACCAGAGACTGACCGCACTCCTGCAGGATCACCGATTCCCAGAGTTCTTCCACCAGTTGCAGGCGACGGTTTAACAGGTTGTTCCTGCGGTTGAAGGCTTCGTTGACTTGAAGGGAATGGGCCAAGGGATCCCGTTCCCCAAACAGGGATGCCTCCTTCAGCCCGTTGGCAGAACCCGCTGCCCCCTCTGCAGCGGTCAGGTGGGGGGAAGAGGTCATGAAGGCAGCTCCTAGAATAACCATCCCAATATTAGAGCCTGTTTGTCGAAACGGCAGATGTAGCAGGTATCACGCTCAGATTGCGGTCTTCTCCGCGTCGGATTTTGTAGTTGAGCCTACAAATTGCAAGAAAAAAGTGTTTTACCTTGCCGCAATACCGGTCTAACGCCTTGTTGACAGGAGTTCTGGTGGCTGCCACCCTGTTTATCAACGCACATCTGCTGGATCCCGACCAGGGATTGGACAAAATCGGGCAACTGGGTTTTCACGTCGGTGGGGGATTTTTGTCTGCCGGCGGATGAGGCGGGGATCCGCTCAGGGGTGACCACGGTGGTGGAGGCGGGGATCACCTTCCCGGCGTTTTGTGAAACAGTGGTGTCAACTGCCCAGACGCGGGTTTATGCTTTGATCCTTCTCTGCTCTACATCGCCACTGCGGATTTCATCGCCCACCGCCTCAGGCTGGCTGTGGATTGGAAAAATCAAGATCTGGATCGGGCCAGAGCAGTGATCGAGACCCATCGCCAGGTGGTGGTTGGCCGCAAGGCTCGTCCCACCCTCAAGCTGGGAGAGAGGGAATCACCCACGCTCACTTCCGCTCTGATTCTTGGCGAAGAATATGCCTGCCGATCATGATTCATCTGGGCCGCTTCCCGATGGATGAGGTGTTGGATCCCTCAGATTTGTTGGATCGCCTGCGTTCGGGAGAGATTGTCAGCAACGAACAAAAGGCCCGCGCCCGCGACTACGCATTGCAGGTGGTAGAGCTAGAATCCAAGGCAATTGCAGCTTTCAACCGCAAGCTGGCAGCCTTGTCACTGCTTTGAGCCACTCTGGATTGGATGCCCATTTTGTGATCTCGGATCAGCAGTGGATGGAACGGTGTCTATCCCTGGCCCGTTCTACACCTCAGCGTCCCTCTCCCAATCCGCGGGTGAGTTGCGTGATCGTGCAGGGGGATCGGGTGGTGGGGGAAGGCGTTCATCCGGGGGCAGGGCAGCCCCATGCGGAGGTGTTGGCTCTGCAACAGGCGGGATCCCTGGCCAGAGGGGCAACGCTCTACGTCAACCTGGAGCCCTGCAACCACTATGGCCGTACCCCTCCCTGTACCGAGGCCATCCTAGCTGCCGGGATCCGGCGGGTGGTGGTGGGGATGCAGGATCCCAATCCCTTGGTGGCCGGCAAAGGGATCCGCCGCCTGCAGGAGGCGGGGATCGACGTGACGGTGGGAGTGCTGGAGCGGGAGTGCCAGGAGCTGAACGAGGGGTTTGCCTTCGCCATTGTGCGGCAACAGTGTTTCGGCCTGCTGAAATACGCCATGACCCTGGATGGCAAGAGCGCCGCCGCCACCGGCCACAGCCGCTGGATCAGCAACTCTCCGGCGCGGCAGTGGGTACACCAACAGCGGGCCTGGCATGATGCCGTCATCGTTGGATCCCGAACCGTTTGGCAGGATAATCCGCGCCTCACCTGTCGTCTGGCGGAGTTGCAGGGATCCCAGCCGTTGCGGGTGGTCCTCAGCCGTTCCCTGAACCTACCTCCCGTCGCCCATCTGTGGCAGGTGGAAGAAGCGCCGACGTTGGTGATCACAGAAGCTGTGGCAACCCATCCTTTGTGGGGATCCCTGGCCAAGCAGGGGGTGGAGCTGCTGCATCTGCCCCAAGTAACCCCCTCGCGGGCGGCACAGGTGCTCTTTCAGCGGGGGTGTCTGAGCGCCCTCTGGGAATGCGGGGGCACGCTGGCCTGGGCAGCCCTCAAAGATGGGGCGATCCAGAAAGTAGCCGCCTTCATCGCTCCCAAGATCCTAGGCGGAGCCGCTGCGCCAACCCCGGTAGCAGGGGAGGGGATCCCTGATGTAAACCAGAGCTGGCAACTGGTGGAGCCGCGGCTGGAGACCTTGGGGGATAACTGGCTAATTACCGGAAAGATCTCCTCTTCAGTTGGCCGCAGTGACTTACTACAGTAACCAGCTTTCAATTGCCATGAGGTTTCTGAACGAACAGGCTGATATCTGTTCAATGTAAGTGGATATACTCATCAGAAAAACACGGCATTTCTGCAAAGTGGGGTTCAGAATTGAGCTCAATTGTGCTAGGCTGGTCGGCGTTCTGGGGAGTCAATAACATTTGGGTAAGGTTAGCAAAATCAAGCTATAGGAATCTATCAAGATTCTTCTGAGGTGAGCCTTGCAAACGGCAACGACGAAGACTCTAGCCTCTTTGTCCAGCCCTTCTTTGCTTGCCCAGTGAGCGGCTTGAAAGTCGTCCTATCTCATTTTCAAGTACAAATCCCAGGATAAGGAAGGGCATTGTGTTGAATCTTTTTGCCGGCCTGCTGTTTGCATCCGCTTTCCTCAGCCCATCGGGAAACGTCGTCATCGAGGGGGATCCAGGGGAGTGGGTTTTCGCCGATCATCAAGTCCTAGAAGGGGTTACTCTAACCCTTCTCACACGGCCCGGAGAGA
Source organism: Synechococcus sp. R5-12 (assembly GCF_047502655.1). Classification (NCBI taxonomy): domain Bacteria; kingdom Bacillati; phylum Cyanobacteriota; class Cyanophyceae; order Synechococcales; family Synechococcaceae; genus Synechococcus; species Synechococcus sp. R5-12. The sequence goes on from NZ_JANSIM010000165.1 coordinate 22,192, forward strand.
GCTTGGCCTCTTGGAGAGAGATGCTCTCCGTCATGGACGTTCATGTCGAGGGATCGCCGCGCTTTCTTGCCAACCACATGCGGGACAACCTCCTGGCCAACTGTCCCCAAACGACTTGGGAGTTCCATCGGGAGAGCGAAGAAGATGTGCTCTACGAGTTTCGCAGTGCTGGCTGTCGTGGAACGGTGAGTGGAGTTGAGGAACATGAGATTGGCCGGATCACCCGAGGCCCAAGCGGCAGTGTGCGCATTGCCTATGCCGCAAAGCCAGAGATGACGTCCGAAGTGCGAAGCCGCTGGCTGAACTTACTGGGCAGCGAGGTGGGGACAGCTCAGGGTTTTCCCATTCGCAACCTCAGCGGGGCGGCTGCACAGCCTTCTTCCCCGGTTTCGGAAGCCCCAACCGCAGAGCGGCAGATCGCCCGGTGGCTGCAGGAAGCAACCGATGCCCTGAAGCAGCAGGAAGATTTGCTGGCCGAGCTGGATCGCCTAGGTCAGGAAGCGCAGGCGGATGCCCGTGCCTACAGCGGAGAGATCCCCAAAGGGGCGGGGCTGCAGACAATCGGCCTGTACCGAGGTCGGGGGGACGGCAGCCCTGGCGAGGCCACAACCGAGTTCAAGACCACCGACACGTTGATCTGGGCCATCTTGCCGGTGGGCAACCTTCCTGCCAACGCCAAGGTGGAGATACTCTGGTACTACGAGGGCGGAGAAGCCGGGGGCGAGCAACTGATCCGCAGGCTAGATGTTCCCTGGGATCCCGGCGACACGGTGCAAGGCTATTTGAGCTTCAGCCAGCCCTACACCGGCCGCTACCGCGTCGAGATTCATGTCAACGGCGAGAAGGTGGGAGTTGGCCGCTTCACAATCCAATAGTCTCCTGCAAGAAGTACCCCTCCTACGGGGTTACACAGGCTTGGGGGTGGACAATCTCCATCACCAACTCCGACGGGGTGAAGACTGTTGTGCTGGGATCCAGAGGGGGGCTTGCTATCCTCAACGAGTTCTGCATATGGGCCTGGCTTTGAGGTTGTAGATAAGGCTGGTGCGGTATTGCAAAAGCAAATTACGCAGGTAAAGGGGCAAGTTGCGTCGGTAGAGGGAGCGGGTTTTGCGGTAGATAGACTTGCTGCGCCGGTTAATTGCTTGGCTGCGCCGCTGCAAAGAGGTTTGGAGTGGACGTTGGAGTGCCAGGGATCCGGGCACACGCATCAACCTTGGCCGTACCATATCCCCCCTCGAGAGCGGCGTTGAAAGTTGGATCCAGTGTAGGGGATCCTCAGGGGAGCAGCCGCCAGCGGGTCAGCCTATTGCGCAGGCGGTCTGCCCAGCTTGCCGAGATCCCGGCAAAAGTTTCATCCCTCTCCAGATCTTGCAACAACTGCCGACCCAGAGGTGCCAGACGGTACCGGTCGGTGATCCCCTGCCCATCCACTTCCCGCCGCAACAGCCCCACCTGAATCAGCCACATCAGCTCCTGATCCGCCCGCATTTCCGATAAAGGACGCCGGGTGTAGCCCGCTTGAACGCCCGCCCAACCTGCAATCTTTGCCGGCGGGATCCCTTTTGTGCTCATGGCCTGCAGCAAGGGCAACCGAAAAGGGCTGCAAATCCAGGCACGCCAAGCCCTTCTGTACACTGACTCAGAGTCATGGAGCATGAGGGATAAGGGGAGTCCTTATGTTCTTATTCAATTCTGTCAATGGCCGTTGAGCAGCAGGCTTGTTACAATAAATTACGATATGTTGATCATCCTTGCCATTGTTGTCCTCCTGGGATTCTGGGCGCTGCGCTTGATGGAGCAGGCTTTTCAGAGTCAGGAGTTCTCGCGCATGTTGGCAGGGACACTGGTGGCTGTGGCTGCCGGCGGCGTCTTGACCTGTTACTTTCTGATGAGCGATACCCTTCAGATGTTGTTTCATCTGCAAGCGCAACCTTCCTCCCCTTACTCTTACTCTCAAGATCTGCTCTCCGATCTGAGCTGGCTTGACTAGGCCAATTGGGTTGCTAGCCAGGCTTGAATGCTTCGAATCATCTGGTGATTGGGGGCCAGTAGGTTCTGGTAGATCAACTGTCCAAAAGCATCGATGGGGCTGAACTCTTGCCCGACTTGGAAAGGGTAGCTAAAACCCAGTGGAGTGAGGTGATCCCCCTCGAGATGCTGCCACTCGGTGTGGCCTTGATACTTGCGGCAAAGCTGCTGGTAGAGCAGAGGAATGTCGTCAATATCATCCTGTCGAAATTCTACGAGCAGGTTGTGTCTAACCGGATACTGCTCCTCAATTAAGCGGTTGGTTTCTGCTGGGGAAGGCTCGAACTCTAACCACAGGTTCACAGGCGGCGAGGAGGATCCCATCCACATCCGCCACAGATCGGCAAGCTGTTGTTGAGGCCAAGCTTGGGCCAACAGCCGCAGCAATGGCAAAGCCCGATCTAGCCCGGCATTGCTGTAGGCCAGGAAAATATTGCCTCGCCGACGGGATCCCAGAGAAGGAACGGCTAGACAAGAGAGGATCTGCAACTTACAGCCCAGGCTATGACCCAAACCAAACAGGGGCAACTCCAGCAAACCCTTGCTTTGCAGGCTTCTGTGCAAAGATTGGGCTGCGTTGAGCGCCAGTTGGGCGTGATCGATATCGGTGGTGTAGGGGGTGGCAACAACGGCCATGCCCATACGGGCCAGTTCTTCCAGCAGGCGGCTGTAGAACACTTGCGGGGCAGCTCCCACAAAAGCTCCACCCAGAAAGTGAACGACGGCGCGGGGTTGAGGGGGCAGAAGGAACCAAGTATGCCCATCGGTTTGCCAAGTTGGTGCCATGGTGTTGCAACCTCGCCTGCGAGTTTGTTGAAGCTTTCCCCATAACCCAGCGCTCGGCAGATCCCACTTTGCCCACTTTACGCCGGTTCCCCGCGCTGGCCAGCCCCTGGAACTCATCCTAATGGACATCTTGCCCAGACATGGGGATCCCCAGTTAACTTCTGATGCAGCAGGCAAAACTGATACATTTACGCTGAACACTGCTGAGCATTACTGCTCA
>NZ_JANSIM010000023.1:0-9557 GCF_047502655.1 Synechococcus sp. R5-12
CGCGGAGCGCTTTGCGTCAGCATGAGTGCGGGAGTATGTCACGCGGGGAGATTCTCTTTTGGAAGTAACGAAGGGGCACTTTTTCTCCCCAACCGGCCAAGAGTAGAGGGCGTTGGATGTTCTGCTGCCGGTCGAGGGCCCACCCCGTGTAGGGATAGTGTTCTGCACTGCTCATGCGAACAGGCTAGGGTTTACCCATGAAGTTTCCCCCCGCCACACCCCGCCCGGGCAAGCGGCTGCCCCGCGGCTCATTTCCCCGCCTGAGCTCCTCCAACAGGGACAACCATCGCCGTCGGCGTTTGGTTGGTTTTGGTTTCATGGGCCACTGGCTGCTATGGGGAGGGATGGGCCTTCTTTTGGGGCAGCGACTCCGCTCTTGGGGGCAACCGGCTCCTCTGCAGTGGTGGCGCGTTTTGCCGGTGAGCAGTTCTGAGGGATCCCTGACTTTTGTCCAACCGGAACTGCCTCTCTACCACTCGTTCGCGTCAGTGGTGCGGAGCGCTTTTGCCGACAGGCTACTGCCCTGGCTGGCTCAGGGAACCGGGATCCCGGCTGAAGGGATCCTGCACATCTTCTCGGCTGTAGCCTGCTTGGCCATTCTGCTGTTGTGCTGGAGCTGGGGCAACTTCTGGAGTGCCGGTCTATGGGGACTCAGCCCCTGGGTGTTGACCCAAGGGTTGGAGCCGGGCAGCGAGATTTTGGGCAGCCTGGTTTTGCTTTGCAGTTGTGGTGTTGGGCCGGGATCCACCTTGCGCTGGTGGGGTCTGGCCTTAGCCTGTGCCCTGTCCTATAAGGTTTGGCCCTTGGCTTTGCTCTGGGCAGGGCTGTGGACGAGCCAGCAGTGGCCGCGGCAACCGTTGCGTTCGCGTCAGCGGCTCGGAATATCAGGACTGCTTTTGCTGCTGCTGGTGATGGGGCTTTCCTGGCTGGGACGGTTTAATTTGCCGGCTACCTCTGCTGAGGTGATTCCCCATCCTCTCAGCTCCCAAGGTGGCTTGGCCGTTTTGGCTACTTTGATGCTGCCCTTGGGGTTGAGCTTGGTGCGGTTGGGCTGGCCCTGGGCAGAACGGCAGCAAGCCCTGCTCAGCTTGGCCGGTTTGGGCCATGTCCTCTGGATGGGGGCGCTGGCGACATGGTTTTGGGATCCCCAAGTGAACACCCTGCAGCAAAGTGCTCGCTGGGGTTTGGTGGTGCTCCCCTTCCTATGCCTGAGCGCCGGCGGCGTCTTGGCTGAGATCCCCTACCGGAGCTGGCGGCGGGTTTTGGGATCCCTACTCCTGGGCAGTTCTTTCTTGCTATCGTGGCAGGCATTGGCCTAAGGTATTCTTTCTCTTGCTTGCCATGACCCAGACCTCGTCCGCATCGGCACCGCGTAGCACTTCGCGGCCCTTGTTGCAAACCCTTTTTGCCCAACGGGCTCAGGCTGTGATCCCTTCTCCTTTCGGGGCGGAGATCCCAGGTGCAGCGCCGGTGGTTACCAGTTTTACCTTTGGGCTGGCGGATCCGCGTCTGTTCCCCAAGGCCGACTTGGCGCGGGCCACGGCGGAGGTGTTGGCAGAGGATGGGGACAATGCCCTCAATTACGGCGGCACGTTTGCCGGGCTGATCAACGTGGTGCTGCAGTTGATGCGGGATAGAGGGGTAGAGGCCCAGCCGGAAAACCTACTGATCGGCTATGGCTCTGGGCAGATCCTCGGCCTGTTGCCTCAGGTCTTCGTGGAGCCGGGGGATGTAGTCATTGTGGAAGGGCCCACCTTCATGGGGGCTGTCAGCCGTTTTGCGGCGGCAGGAGCGCGTCTGATCTCGATTCCGGTGGATGGGGAAGGCATGGTGGTGGATCGCCTGGAAGAGGTGCTGCGCGATCTGGCTCGCCAAGGGATCCGCCCCCGATTTGTCTATACCATTCCCACCTTCCAAAACCCCAAAGGCTGCACCCTCTCTGGGCCACGGCGGCAGAAATTGGTGCAGTTGGCAGCTGAGTACGGTGTGGTGGTGGTGGAGGACGAGGCCTACTACGACCTGCGCTTTGCCGGGGATCCCTTGCCCAGTTTGGCTGCGCTGGATCGGGAAGGCTGGGTTCTTCATGTGGGCACCTTCTCCAAGATTGTGGTGCCGGGAGTACGGGTGGGCTGGGCCTGTGGTCACCCTGAGATCATCCGCCGCCTGGAGATGTTTCGCAGCGAGGGATCCCTGGGGCCCTTTTTGGGCCGGGTGGTGGCCCGCTATTGCGGGGAGGGCCGTCTGCAAAGCCACATTCAACTCCTCACCCGTCGCTACCGAGAAAAGTGCCAGGTGATGCTGGAGGCCATCGCTCAATATTTTCCGCCCGAAGTCAAGGTGGAGGCCCCTGGGGGTGGATTTTTCGTCTGGTGTGAGCTGCCCCCTTCCCTAAGCGCCAGCACCTTGTTGCAGGCTACTCGCGCCCTGGGGGTCACCTTCCTGCCGGGCACCCACTGCTTTGCCGACGGCCAAGGAGACCATGCTCTGCGCCTGGCCTTCAGCTATCAACCCGAGGAGCGCATTGTCAGTGGGATCCAGACCATTGGGGAACAACTGTACAGACTGATACACTCTTGCGCCAGCGGTGCGGAGCAGCAAGGGAAGGAGCTCTCCAAAAGCATGGATCCTTGAAGCCCAGAGCGCAGATTTCCCGCTCACCTGCCCCCCACAGCCTTGGCCACGCGCCGGAAAAATTGCCCAACGCCCTTCACCAGGTTGGGTGCAGCTTCTGGACGAGCCGGGATCCCTGCCATGAGGGTGTAGTAGTCATCCAAGAGGGTGTGCTCTTCTGGAGAGACCGTGTTGTCGGCCATCATCAGGTTGCCGATTGCTCCCAAAAGTTGCATGCGCTCGGTTTCGCTAGCCTGGGCTAGATAATCGGCCATCCAGCGCTCGGTTTGCTCCATTGGGATAGGCTCTTGGATCAGTTCTCGCAGCTCGGTATCGTGCTCCAAACCATAGCGGCGCAGCAGGGATCCCAAGTAGGCCAATTCCTGGGGTTCCAAATGCCCATCGGCCCAAGCAGAGCCGGCCACAATTTTGAGCATGAGCTGATGTTGAGTTGTGGGGTTCATGGTGGGATCCCTTGCTGAGAACTGTTGTCGCTACGCGACACTTCTGCGAACGTGTCAGGGGGCCAGAGACCTTAGAGGCTGCAGAGTTGAGGGGATGAACAGCTTAACTATAGCCAGACCTTGGGTGAGCCATCTGCGTTCGCGTCAGCAGCGCGGAGCCCTTTTTTCGGCTAGGATCGTTATCTGTATTACGAACACTGAGCTATTCGCGATAGCGGGACGGAGTCCTTTTTCTCGCCCATTCTTGCAATGCTGAGCGCCTCTCCTTGCCAATTGGATCTTGCCATTCTGGCCCCAGGTCGGCTGTACCGCGGCAGCGGCATTCTGGAAGCTGTGCCCCTTGCGGTACTGGGATCCCGTGTGCTGGTGATCGGGGGGGAACGCTCCTTGGCTGTAGTTGAGGCCCCCCTGGAGCGCAATTTCGCCCGGGATCCCGCCCTCCAAGTTCACTGGACTACCTACGGGGTAGACTGCAGCGAGTCCGAGCTGGCGCGTTTGCAGGCGCTGGCCACGGCGGAATCGGTAACCGGCATCTTAGGAGTGGGGGGTGGCAAGGCTCTGGATACGGCCAAGCTGGTGGCCCACCGGCTGCGGATCCCGGTGGTTACCGTGCCCACCTCTGCGGCCACCTGTGCCGCCTGGAGCGCCCTATCCAATATCTACTCCGACAGCGGCGCTTTTCAGCGGGATGTGGCCTTGGATCAGGCCCCAGCCGCCTTGATCTTGGACTACGACCTCATTCGTCAGGCTCCCCCTCGCACCTTGGTAGCCGGGATCGGAGATGCCTTGGCCAAGTGGTACGAGTCTTCTGTCAGCAGCGGCGCATCGGAAGATGCCCTGGTGATTGGCGCTGTGCAGCAGGCCCGCGTCTTGCGGGATTTGCTTCTCCAGCAATCGGCGGCGGCCCTGCGGGAGCCGGGCGGAACTGCTTGGAAACAGGTGGTGGATGCTTGCATTTGCCTGGCAGGGATCGTTGGCGGCATGGGTGGGGCCAAATGTCGGACGGTGGCTGCCCACGCTGTCCACAACGGGCTAACCCACTTGTCGGGGCACCGGGCCACCCTGCACGGCGAGAAGGTGGCTTTCGGCATTTTGGCCCAGCTCCGCCTAGAAGAGATCCTGCAGGGAAGCCAGTTGGCGCTGGCAGCACGTACCCAGTTGCTGGAGTTCTACCGCCAGGTGGGGCTGCCCCTCAACTTGCGGGATCTCAAGCTAGGTCACTTGGGATCCGCCGACCTGCTGCATGCTGCCCAAGTGGCCTGCCAGCCAGGATCCGACATCCACCACCTGCCCTTCCCCGTCAGTCCAGAAGCCCTGTTGGTGGCCCTTACCACCACAGACCTGACCAGCTCCAGCCCTGTTCTCCCTCGGCTGTAAGTCCTGGCAGAGGATATCTGTCTGCTATCCAACTCCGCCGGTACGGGCCTGGGTCGGCATTGTGGGCAGGCGGGCTTCGCCGTAGGCTCCAGAGGTGGCGCCCACCAAGATCAAGGCTCCGCCCATCCAAGTCCACCCATCCGGGATCTCGGCAAACACCCAAAACCCGATTAGGCTGGCCCAGAGCAGACGGGAGAAATCCAGAGGCAGCAGCATCGTCACCTCAGCCAGCTTGTAGGCCTGGGCGAGGGCCACCTGGCCAATGCTGCCCAGTAGCCCCATGGCCACCATCCACAGCCACTGCTCAGGAGAAGGCCAGGTCCAAACCCAGACGGCAGCCAGAAAGGAAAGGGGGGTCTGCAGCAGGCCCATGTAGGCCGTAATCGTGAGGCTGGACTCGGTGCGGGAGAGGATCTTGAGCACGATGGTCACCCAGGCAAAGAGTGCTGCCGCCCCCAAGGCCAGCCCTGTTCCCAGAGAAAACTCTCGGAAGCCTGGCCTCAACATCACCAAAGCCCCGGCAAACCCCAGGCCCAATCCCAGCCAGCGGGACGAGCGCATCTGCTCGCCCAACACCCATACCGCCATCGTGCCGGCAAACAAAAGTTGAACAAAGCTCAGCGCCGTAGCTTCTGCCAGAGGCAACAGGCTGGCTGCCCAAAAGGAGAGCAACATCCCCACCGTGCTGATCGCCGAGCGCAGGAGGTAAAACTCCATCTTGGCGGTGTGCAGAGACTGGATCCCAGCCCGCAACACCAGCGGCGACAGGGCGAGAAACCCGAATAGGTTGCGCAAAAACACAATCTGAAAGGGGTGAAGGGCGGGAGTGTTGAGCCGGATGATCGCGCCTAAACAGGCAAAGCAAGCAGTGGCCAGCAGCTTCAGGGCAACTCCTTGCCAGAGCCTTATTTTTCCCCACTCTGCAAAGCGGCTCAGCTGGTGGCGATACCACATCTCCAAAGTCACAGCTCACACCCAAATGGTTTAGGCACTAAGTTTTCAGCCTTGAACTCTCAGCTTAAACGGACTTCCAGGGATCCGAACTGCGCCCCTGGGCACTCCTTGCTGCCCACCGGCCCCCCTGATTCCCAGGGGGAAAAAGATGGGGATCCCAAGACATGGCCATTTCAAGTAGCCATGAAACAACTCACCCCGTCGCTCCATAGCTCCCCTCTCTCTTTGGGAGAGGGGCTGGGGGTGAGGGCGTGGAACCTCTAGGTTTGCTTGAGAATCTCTTTCAAGTAGCCGATGACCGTTTCCGGCTTGAGATGGGCCATACAGGGATGACCCTCCACCAGGCAGGTTTCGTTTTTGAACTTGTTCTCTGCGCAGACCCGGCACTTGTAGGCGGTTTGGGTGAGATAGACGTGGGGCAGACGAGGAGCCCACAGTCGCACCGGGCTGGCCCCATCCCCATCGGCATCGTTGCCAAACAGGGCAATGGTGGGACAGCCCACTGCCGCCGCGATGTGCATCGGCCCCGCATCCACGGAGATACACACCCGCGCCCGCTTCAGGGCCCCCGCCAGCTCCATGAGGCTGGTTTTGCCCCGCAGGTCAACCATTCCCGTTTGCGCCAGCAGTTCGTCTTCGCTGCTGCCGCCGTGGTAGAGGGATCGCTGCAGCTCCGGCGCGCTGCCGATTAGCCCCACCTGCAGGCCCTGGCCTTGGCACCACTGGATCACCTGCCGCCAGTACTCCAGAGGCCACATCTTGGCGCGGCGGGTAGTGGTGATGTGCACCAAGACCTCTGGCACCGGAAAACCGGGATCCCGGCTGGGCAGCTCCAGGCGGAAAAAATCCGTCTCCACGTACGCCAGGCGACAGAAGATTTCGGCGATGTAGTTGCTGGTGAGGATCCCTTTGTAGCGCTGCAGAAACTCCAGGCCGTTCCAGTCGTCATCCTGGAGCATGCGCTGTACCGGGTCGGAGCCGGGATCCAACTTGCGGCGAAAATCCAGAGTCAAGCCGGCCCCGGCAATGTACTGGGGGCGCAGGGCCGTTACCGCCACCAGGTTGAGCTCGCTAAACTCGTCGCAATTGATGGCCAAGTCGTAGGGGCCGGCCTGGGTCACCCGTTCTCGCACAGCAGCGGTCAGGGCCTCGAGGTAATCGGGACGACGGCTGTAGAGAGGAAAGCTGAAGTCGATGTAGGGGCAGTGGAGCTCAAAGTCGCGGGTAATCTCGCTGCCAAAAAAATCCAGCACACAGCCGGGGTATTTTTCCTTGAGGCCCCGCAACAGCGGGATGGTAACCACAAAATTGCCCACCTTGCTGGAGGAAAACACCGCCAGGTGGGGATGTTCCCGCAGAGGTTGGTTGGCAAACCGTTGCATAAGGCTGGGATCCCCAGGAAGATATCAACCCCGCTGGAGGTGGTGGGGGTGGTGCAGACAGAGCACTTTTGCTAGGCTAGCATTCCTCTGTCCTGTGCTTTGATGGCCATGCTGGGATCCCTGGGCCTCAGGGGAGACTGGCTTGGCTGCCATCCCAGATGACCACCACAGCAAAGCGATCCAGAAAGCCATCTGTCGCATTCATCTGGCGCAGACTAAAAGCATCTTCGGCGGAAATCACCAGGTCGTAGCCCAGGGTGCGGATGGCACGAATGCGGTGAGGCCGTTCCCCGATGCGGTTCACCAGTGAGCGGGCCTGCTCTTCCGAGGTGGCATAGGCAGCTGTGCCCTCGCTGCCCACAAAGGCCGCGTTGAGGTCTTGGCCAAGAGTAACGGGGGTATAGACTTGATTGCCATCGGGATCAAACAAGCGCATTGACTGGCTGGGCAAGAAATCCAAGCCTCGTGCATCCACAATCAACCCTGTCACTTGCGGTTCCCGCCGCTGGGATCCCGCCTCCAGACCCGTTCCGCCCCCTGGCCCTTGGCCTGTGCCCACCCCTGAGCCAGGGCTGGCTCCGCGCACCCCACTCTGGCCGCTGCCCGGCCCGACCACTTCCCCCTGCCGGGATCCAGAGCCACTGCCGCCAGGGCTGGTGCCGAACTGCCGCAACAGATCCAGATCGAAAACCGGGCCCTCTGCCACTTCCCCGTTGATGGGTTGGGCCGGCTCTACTTTTTGATCCGCTCCCTTGGGTGGGATGGAGTCCTTGGTTGCCGGACGCCAGGGCGCTGCTTCAGAGGCAGGCTGCTCTCCGGCGGGCAAGGCAGGGGATCCCCCTTGCAAGCGGTAAAGGGGAGGAAACAGCGTTTGGGCATCCACAGCTTCCACCGGCAAGACCGGCCCCGCCAGCAGGATCCCCAGTGCTGCCCAGCTCACTTGGATCCGTATGCCTTGAATCCTATACTTCCACCACCTCATGCCCACACCTCTTGGCCACGAAATCTGCGGCCCATCTCGCAACAGCTCACCTTTCCCCCATGCTACCCAGGCGAGGCCGGTTCGGCAGGGGATCCCGCGCAATCCCACCCTTTGTTTTTGATCCCCAGCGATCCCCAGGGTCTTGACCGACAGGCAAAAATACGCAAACATGGGTTCATCATTCTTGATGATCCCCGTTGATCCCCACCTGTGGTCATCAGCGGCTGGAGAGCCCGAGGCAAGCCGATACATCAGCAGGTTCAAGGTTGTCCTCAGAACCACAAGCTGGGATCGGCCCATAGGACAAAAGCTGGAGCATTGCACGAAGCCCGATTTGTCGAAGACAGGAGACCCCGACCATGCCACAAGAGCGGATCCCGTTGGAAGAAATGACCATCCGGCAGTTGCGGGAAGAAGCTGCCCGCTATCAGATCCCCAAGTACAGCCGCATGACCAAAGACCAGCTGATTGAGGCCATTCGAGAGGCCCAAGTCAAAGCTGGCCGCCCTGTCGATGCCATGCCGGAGCCCAAGGGGCAAGAATCGGTCACCCAAACGAAGTTTAGGGGTCAAGAGGTTGCCGGCAAGACGGATCTGGCCGATGTGGACAAAGGGCTGGGCGATTTGCCGGGCGGTTACGGGGAAAGCCGCATCGTTTTGCTGCCGCGGGATCCCCAGTGGGCCTACGCCTATTGGGATGTGCCCAACGAGGCTAAAGAAAGCAAGCGCCGCGAGGGCGGCCAACAGTTGGCGCTGCGCCTCTACGATGTGACGGATATCGATTTCAGCTACCAGCCGGCCCACAGCATGCAGGAGTACCCCTGTGATGAGTTGGCGCGGGAGTGGTATTTGCCGATCCCGGTGAGCGATCGTTCCTACATTGTGGAGATCGGCTACCGGACGGCAGATGGCCGCTGGCTGATGTTGGCCCGCTCGGCGGCGGTGATGGTGCCGCCGGTCTATCCTTCCGACTGGTTTGAAGAGCACTTCCTGACAGTGCCCTTCGACATGGCTCTGCAGGGCCGCACCCTTTACCAGCTCAGCGAGCCCTACAAGCGCAGCGCCACCGGCATGGGCGTGGTGGACTACAAAGGTGATGAGCCGCAGCAGGGTGCCACGGTCGATCCCTTCCTGGAAATGGTGGGTGGCTTTGAGGCGATGCGGGTGGCGGGATCCCTGTTTGGCAGCCACCAGATGGGCAGCCGCCAATTGGTGCCGGAGCAGGCCATCAGCTCGTTTATCATCCCCTCGGGTGTGGGCATGATGGGGATGGCCATGGCGGAGGTGCCCGCTGCTCCTTGGATGGCTTCGGGATCCGGCCTGGGCCTGTTCTCGGGGGCTTCCGAAGTGCTGCCGCAGCGCTCTCGCAAGTTCTGGTTGGTGGCCGATGCCGAGCTGATTGTCTATGGGGCCACAGAGCCGGATGCCACCGTTACCATTGGCGGGCGCAAGATCCAGCTCAACCCCGATGGCACCTTCCGCTTCCACATGGCTTTCCCAGACGGCAACATCGACTTCCCCATCTTTGCGGTGGCTGCCGATGGCGAGCAAAACCGGGAGATCCACATGACTTTCGACCGCCGCACCCTCTCCCGCCGCACCAACACCAAAGAAGAGGCCATCGAAGAGTTGTTGCCCTGAAGGATCCAACCTTTCCCTTCTTGCCCCCTGGAGCTGGCCGGGGGGCTTTTTTCCTTGGGCTGGAGAGCTTGACTCCAGCCATCAAAACAGGGGATGCCAGTCCTAGGAGAGCATGACTCTAGTCAATAATAAGCTCAACTATACTGAA
>NZ_JANSIM010000166.1:0-6052 GCF_047502655.1 Synechococcus sp. R5-12
GAACAGTGATGTTCAGCAGTGTTCAGCGTAAATGTATCAGCTCTGCCGACTGGCGCACCGTCTCGAAAAAGTGATGGACATTGGCCTCTGGAGTGCTTGGGTGAATGCCGTGGCCCAGGTTCATGATATGCCCACGGGATCCGGCTTTTCGAATCACCTCTAGGGTGCGCTGCCGGATGAACTCTGGCGATCCCAGCAACACCATCGGATCCAGATTGCCCTGCACCGCCAGGGATCCCAGGCGGGCCCTGGCCTCTGCCATATCGCTCATCCAATCGAGGCTGAACACGTCGATGCCGGCTTTGCCCACCCGCTCCAGCAAAGCGGCGCTGCCGTTGATGTAGAGGATCAGCGGCACCTGCGGATACCGAGCTTTCACCTGATCCACAATTTGCTTTTGGTAGGGCAAGGCCCAACACTCGTAATCGGCTGGGCTGAGCTGTCCGGCCCAAGTATCGAACAACTGCACCACCTGGGCGCCGCACTCGATCTGGTAGATCACGTAGCGGGCAATGCTGTCGGCCAGCTTACTCAGCAACTGATGCAGCAATGGCGGCTGCGCGAAGGCCAAGCTCTTGATGTGGGCGTAATCTTTGGAGCTGCGCCCTTCCACAGCATAGCAGGCCAGAGTCCAGGGGGAGCCGACAAACCCCAGCAGCGTTGCTTTCCCTTCCACCTCGCGGCGCAGGGTGCTGAGAATGGTCTTGATAAAGGGCAGACTTTCTTCCGGTTCCAGGAGGCGGATGCGTTCAATTTGGGCTTGGGAACGAATCGGCGGGTCGATGATTGGCCCCTGATGCTCCACCAGCTCAAAGGGGATGCCCATGCCCTCAAGGGGGGTGAGGATATCGCTGAACAGGATCACCCCATCAGGGGCAAAGGCCCGAAACGGTTGCAACGAGATCTCGACGGCCAGCTCCGGGATCTCGCAACGCTGCTTAAAGGTGTACTTGCTTTGCAGCTCGCGGTAGGCCGCCATGTAGCGACCCGCCTGGCGCATCATCCAAACTGGAGGGCGATCCAGCACTTCCCCTCGGGCCGCCCGCAGCAAACGGTCACCCAAGTGCTCCGCACCGCTGGCGGTGGAGGAGGTGGCGCTGAGCTGAACAGGCGAGTGGGACATAGGAGGGCAATCCGGCTAAAGATCCTTATGAATCCTGACATTGTGGCGACAGCAACCGCAAGTTGGCGGCTCAGGATCCCTGCAGTTTCTTCATCGGCTGCAACTTGCTGTTACTTCTTACCCTTTTGGCCTCTGGGCTGGGATCCCCAATTAAAGTGGACATGAGATAATGACACCTGACAAGTCTGTTGAAGAACGGCTCGACAAGGATCCCCCCATTGCCGAGTTGAGAGGAAACCCCGCTTGGTTGCCCAAACCTTTAACCTGAAAGCCTACCTGAGCCAGCGTCAGCAACAGGTGGAAGAAGCTCTCTCTGCAGCTTTGGTTCCCGCCTATCCGGAGCGCATTTACGAGGCGATGCGCTACAGCCTATTGGCAGGGGGGAAGCGCCTCAGGCCCATCCTCTGTCTGGCTGCTTGCGAGTTGGCCGGCGGCACTGTGGAGCAGGCTCTGCCTACCGCCTGTGCCCTGGAAATGATCCACACCATGTCGCTGATCCATGACGATCTGCCGGCCATGGACAATGACGACTTTCGCCGCGGCAAACCCACCAACCACAAGGTGTTCGGCGAAGACATTGCCATCTTGGCGGGAGATGCCCTGCTGGCCTTTGCCTTTGAGCACATTGCCAGCCAAACTCAGGGGGTACCGCCGCAGTTGGTGTTGCAGGTGATTGCCCGCATTGGCCATGCTGTGGCGGCAACCGGTTTGGTGGGGGGACAGGTGGTGGATCTGGAGTCGGAGGGCAAGGCCATTTCCCTGGAAACTTTGGAGTACATTCACAGCCACAAAACCGGCGCTCTATTGGAAGTCTCGGTGGTTTCGGGAGGGATCCTGGCGGGGGGAGATGAGGAGCTGCTGGCCCACCTGAGCCGCTACGCCCGCGATATTGGCCTGGCTTTTCAGATTGTGGACGACATTTTGGATATCACCGCCACCAGCGAGCAACTGGGCAAAACGGCAGGCAAGGATCAAGCTGCTGCCAAAGCCACCTATCCCAGCTTGTTGGGCCTAGAGGCTTCCCGGCAAAAAGCCGAGGAGCTGATTCAATCGGCCAAGGAAGCGTTGCGCCCCTATGGATCGCGGGCAGAGCCGCTGTTGGCCCTGGCAGATTTCATCACTCGCCGTCAGCATTAGGACAGGACAAGGGGACAAGATCAGATGGGATCCCTGGAGACCCTGCTCGCATGTCTGTGCTGGAGAGCCGTATGCTGCAACAGTTGATGGCCAATCATGTCCTCTGGGTTGCTTTGCTGGCCAGTGTGTTGGCCCAAGCCATCAAGCTGATCCTTTCCTATGTACGGTCGGGCAAGGTTAACCTGCGAGTCTTGGTGGAAACCGGGGGAATGCCCAGCTCCCACGCAGCGTTGGTGACGGCTTTGTCCATTGGGGTGGGGATGCAGGAAGGCTGGGACAGCCTGCTGTTTGCCGCGACGGTGGTTTTCGCATTGGTGGTGATGTACGATGCCGCGGGGATCCGCCAAGCCGCTGGAAAACAGGCGCGGGTGCTGAATCGCCTCCTGGAAGAATGGTTTGAAGAAAAGGGCGCCGACCGTTTTCCAGAACCCTACCTGAAAGAATTGCTGGGGCACACTCCCGTTCAGGTCATGGCCGGCGCGGCTTTGGGGGCAGCCTGTATTACATTGTCGTTTGCCCTGGGAGTAAACTGAGAGCCATTGGGGCATGCTAAGGCAGAAGTACCGCGGGGTGGTCATGGCTTCCAGTTCTCAACCTCGTCCGATCCAACGTTGCCCTTCCTGTGGCAAGCCGATCCCAGCCTACCGGTTCAAGTCTCCCTACTGCGACCACTGCGGTTGGCGGGCGGCTCCGGCAGCGCAAACCCCTCAAAAAGGTGGATCCCTGGGCCAGAAAATCGCAGCTCAGGTAAACGGGATCGGATCCCAAGGTCAACGCTTCAAGGTGCCCCCTCTGCTACAGCCGCTGCTGAACTTCAACTTTTACCTCTATCTGCTCTGGGGGATCAGCCCTCTGTTTCCGCTGGTGGTGGATCGACCCCTGCTGGCCGAATCCAATTATCTGCTCCTAATCCCGCTTTTGTTGAGCTGGGGGCTGCTTTATTTGGCGGTGCGAGATCTGCCGCTGCCGGACGATTTGCGGCTGCCGCGCCTGTTGTTGGATGTATCGTTCCTCCTGCTGCCCTTCTTCCAGAAAATTAATGTGTCCAAAGCCCCCAACCGACCCTATTGGAATGCTCTGCTGATTTGGGTGATCGGGATCCTGCTGCTTGCCGCTTTGCGGCTTTGGAGCTTTAGCCTGCTCCTGACGGCGGTGACCTTGCTGTTGACCAGCTTTTGCACGCTGCTGTTCTAACCGAGATCCTTGCAAAGAACCTCGATATTTAATATTTAACATTTCATGAGCATTCCTGCTGCCCGTCAACGCTTTGCCCTTGAAATCCAATCGGAGCCCATCGATCTGGGTCGGGCGGCCCTCTGGATTGCCCAAGAAGCCTATCCCGATCTGGAGGTGGAAGAGTATGTGGCCGCTCTGGATGAGATGGCCGCAGAGGTGCAAGAGCGCCTTCCCCCGGAGCGTTATCCCCTGCGGGTCATCAAGATCTTGAATCACTATCTCTTTGAGGATCTGGGCTTTCGTGGCAATCGCGAAGATTATTACGACCCACGCAACAGCTTTTTGAACGAAGTGATCGATCGGCGCACCGGGATCCCGATTACGCTGTCGCTGATCTATCTAGAGCTGGCGCGGCGGATCGATTTTCCCATGGCAGGAGTGGGCATGCCCGGCCACTTTTTAATCCGGCCCCTGTTTGCAGGCGCCGAGATTTTTGTGGATCCCTTTCAGCAGGGGGAGATTTTATTTCCAGAAGATTGTCAAGAGCTTTTGTCGCAAATCTACGGGCCTGGGATCCCTTTCCAAGAACACCACCTACGCCCCACCCCTCCCCGCCTGATCTTGGTACGCTTGCTCAACAACCTCAAGCAAATTTATCTGAGCCGCGCCGAACTGGAACCCGCTTTGGCAGCAGCGGAACGGATCTTGTTGTTGATCCCTGAATCCTTGCCCCACCTAAGGGATCGCGGGCTGTTGTATTATCAGTTGGGCCGTTGGCAGCAAGCCTGCCAGGATCTCAAGCGCTACTTAAAACAGGCGCCTTTCCACCCCGAGATCAATCGCTCTGATGAGCATTTAATCCGGGAAATTGTCGAGAGATTGGAATCTCATCCCGACTCATGCTAGGAGCATGCACAATTGCTCTCAGTTGTGCGTTGTGTAAGTGTGTAAGTTTTGAGCAAGATCTGCCGTCGTTTGCAAGCAAGGCTAGGTTTCTAGCAGGGATCGGAAGCAGCCCTTACCTCTTGGCGCAAAATGGCTTCCACCAGCTTATCTAAAGCCTCTAGATCAGATAGATCATAGTTTTTTTCCCAGAGGATTTGGTTAATGCTGGACTCCTGCTGCAGAGTTAAAACCGAAGATTGTAAAACCTCATCGATGATCTGGCGAATGCTCATCTTAACCTCGCAATCGTGAGTAAGAATGGATGGCTTTGGCTCATAAGCCTAGAATGCTGGAAACGCTCTGCGATAGCCATCGTGAGGATCACGTATTTTGACATCAGAATCTGGGGCGACTCATCCAAACCCTTTCGGGGAAATCGCCAATAGTACTTTTACGGACTTGAGCTATGGATGGCGCTGAAGTCTGCGAACTTCTCAGGATCTTCTGAGACAGACCTGCTCCCCATTGAGGGCAGCTTGGGCCTCATCATCTGTTGCGAAGGCGGTGCGAATGATGCGCTCACCGGGATGGCGATCCCCTGCCGAAAGGCCGAGATCCCGCACCACAAATGAGCGCTGGATCCAGCGGTCGAAGCCATCGTAGCGGGGAGAGAAGGCAGTCCGTCCGTGAACGGTGCGGCGATTGTCAATACAGAGCAGATCCCCTGTTTCCAGCTTGATGCCTCGGTAGATAGAGTGGATCGCCTTCCTCAGGGCTTCTAGAGCCAGACTGGCTTCGGGGGTGAGCCCCACCATCAGGTCTTCGTCGTAGTTCCAGAAGGGATCCTCTCGACGGCCATACAGCACCGGCAAAATGGGTCCATTGATCAGGGCTTGCCGGTTGCCGAAGGAGTAGTCGATGCCAGTGCGATACAGGGGTTCAAACAGCAGCTCCCGCTCTCGCTCTCCTAGCAGAGGCAGGACATGACGGATGCTGGCGTAGGTGGTTTCCGCTACACGGTCATGGTCGGGGCGCAGGCAAAACAGCAGCAAAAACTCTGGTGAGTAGGGATGAAAAACCGTCTCGCGGTGAAACTGTAGCCGAGTGCGGGATCCCTCAGAAGATTGCACCTCTTCGCTGCCGGGAGTAGGCACCAAGTTTTGAAACAAATCCCCGTTTTTTTCTTGGATGTAGGAGACCAAATGCCCCAAGCGGCTGCCGATCATTGCCAAGCAGCGTTCGCTGACAAAAGTGGTTTTCTCCTCAGAGCGCTGCGCCAGAGCCGGTGTGCGGGTATGGTCTAGTCCGGGATCCACGGGCAAGCCCCGCAGCAGCAGGATCCCTTCCGAATTGGAATACAACTGAAACTCCAGCAAGGCCCGCCGCAGATAACGGGGCAGCTCATCTGCCCGCATCTCGCAGTCCAGGAGAAATTCTTCTGTTTCCCGATAGGGATCGGGCCCAGGTGTCAAAAACAGGTTTATCGTCTTTTCATCAAAGCCCCGACAATCGATCAGCAGGCATCCTTTTTCAAGCTGTGAAGTCTTCATCACGATCCCTCACCACCCACTGCCCTAGTCATAGCAGCCGCAGCAACTTTTGGGCAGGGATCCTACACTCAAAACCCAATCTCGGCGAGTGTAGCGCACTACCCTTCGGTGCTAGAACCTCAGTCTGAGGCGGGGCAGAGCATGACTCTAGTCAATGATACGCTGGACTATACTGGAAATA
>NZ_JANSIM010000167.1:0-4038 GCF_047502655.1 Synechococcus sp. R5-12
CCTACGGGTACAGTGCGGGGCTCCTGCGATTTCTAGCTGACAGAAGAGCGCTGCCGTGGGATCCCCATGGGAAGTAGCGGAGGTTTGATTGATAAGGAATGCAAAGAAAACGCCAAAAACTGTCACTCGATCTCGGGAAAAAGCTGTGTGGATGGGGATATCCTGAAATAGGCAGCAACAGATTCCAGTGCAAAGTTTAGCTGTGGCTCGCTGGCCGATGGGGTAGTCGTTGGGCCGGGGGTCAGCCCAGAGGGTCAACATGGAAAGGCGGTCTTTTCTGCAAAAACTCCTCCTGGTTGCTGCCGGTCTTGGCCTATCCCCTGGCTGGTTGAGGGGCCGGGCTGAGCGATATGGGCAAGCTTTGGCGGCTGGCTCCCGCAAGCTGGCTGTTCTCATCGGTATTAACCGCTACCTTGGCGAGGGATCCGCGCTACAAGGGTGTTTGACAGATGTGGAGTTGCAGCGGGAGCTACTCCTCTATCGCTTTGGTTTTGACCCGGCAGACATTCTCACCCTTACCGATGGGGCAGCCACGCCGGCTGGGATCCAATCGGCCTTTGCAGAGCACTTGGGGGGTCAAGGGCACACGGCTGAAACAGTGGTGGTGCAGTTTAGCGGCTATGGCCAGTGGCGGCTGGGATCCGCGCCCAACTGTTGGCAGCCGGTGCTGCTGTTGTCTGGCTCTGAGGGAGTGGCAGCAATGGAGCTAGACAGCTTTTTCCGGCTTTTGGAAGGCTTGGGCACTGCCCAGATCACCACCCTTCTGGACTGTGGCTTTACCTATGTCTCGCCGTCGGTGCGAGGCAACTTGCAACTGCGTTCCCGTCCCCCAGCCGCGATCTCGGACTCCAAGGACTCCGTCCCGCTGGCGCGATCGGAGCCGCAGCGGGTTTGGCCGTCTCCGCCCAAGGGCTTGCTGATTTCGGCCACCACCCCGCAAGACTTGGCAGCAGAAGCCGCTTGGCCAGGATTCTATGCTGGGGTACTCACCTATCTGCTGACGCAGTACCTGTGGGAAACCACGCCTGCCACTCGTCTGCTGGTGGCCTTTAACCAGGTGGTCAGCCGGCGGGAGCTGGGCCTCTTCGCCTGCCAACGCCCCACCTTGGAAGGCAAAGACACTGCTCGACACATCCACCCCTATTTTCTCATGCCCACACCGGCAGGGGTCAGCGGGGTAGTTCAAGAAGTGAAGGGAAATCGGGCTCAGGTGTGGTTAGGCGGGATCCCATCGGCGGCCCTGTGTGGTTTGCAGCCGGGTACTCTTTTGGTTCCCATTCCCGCCGATCCTTCCGCCTCTTCGCCGACGCCGCTGCTCATGCGTTCTCGCAGTGGGCTGTTGGCTCAGGTTCAGATGGCCAGTCCGGAAGGGCAGCTTCCCCCTGTGGGCACACCTTTGCGGGAGCAGCTGCGCGGCCTCTCCAGCACGCTCAAGCTTTTGGTTGGCCTAGAGGAGAACCTGGGCCGCATTGAAAAGGTGGATCTGACCAATGCCATTGCCGGCTACAGCTGGATGGAAACGGCCAACCCCCGCGAGCGACAGGTGGACTGTTTGTTGGGCCGCATCACCCCGGAAATGGCCACTGCTTTTAGGACTCCGTCCCGCTGGCGCGAACGGTCGGATACCCTGCTCAAACCCCTGGAAGTGAACAGCTACAGCCTGTTCTGGCCGGGGCGAGAATTGCTCCTGAATTCCTGTGGCCCAGCAGGAGAGGCTGCAGCAATGGCCGTCCAGCGGTTAGCTCCCCGTCTTGCCCATCTGCTGGCTGCCAAACGTTTGCGCACCACTCTCAATGCGGTTTCCTCTTCCTTGGCAGTGGTGGCGGAGTTGGCCGTCAAAGGTAAAGCTGCCAATCGCGCCAGCGGGACGGAGTCCTTAGCTCCCCCGTTGGCAGCACGCCTTGTCCAGTCCGCAACTTCCGCTCCTGCTGAGGTGGGTATGCAGCGGTTTACGCGAGGGGATCCCTTGCATCTCACCCTTTGCAACAACAGCGATCAGCATCTGTTCGGCTACCTGTTGCTGATCGACCCGACCGGACAACTGCACCTGCTGGCCCCCCTGCCTCAGGACAACTTCACCACACCTCTTCGCTTGGAAGCCAAGAGCAGTTTAACTTTGCCACCCTTGCCGGAGGTCGATGGCGAGCTGCGCTCTGCTGTGAGCTCTGACTTGCTCACCTGTCATGCCCAAGGGCTGACGGAGCTGTTGTTTGTGGCCAGCACCCGCCCCCTGTCCGCCAGCTTGGAAGCCCTCAAGGCTATGGCCCGCAAACTGGGGGTAGCCCGTTCGCCGATGTTGCTCAATGGGCCGCTGGAATGGACGCAAACGCTCCTCGAGGAGTTGACTCAGCGTGCCTCCGATCGCGCCAGCGGGACGGAGTCCTTAGGGGATCCCGACTTGCGTTGGCTGGATCCCGCCCAATCCATCACCCTTTCCCTTACCTATTTGCTGGTTTAGCTCAGCAGCAGGGCAAACAAGCCACAGAGGGCAATACCATCGAAAACCCCGGCCCCGCCAATGCTGAGAATGCCTGAGCAATTGCGCCGCAACACCTCCGGCAAGTGCAGGAGATCCGCCCCGATAAGGGTACCCAAAACCCCGCCGGCAAAGGCCACCGCTGGCGCCTGATCCCCAGCCCAGAACAAAGCGGCCAAGGCTGCTGTAGCTGGGGCAATTAGAGGATTCATCTGAATGCCGATCCCGGGCACCACGTGGGAAGCATAGTAGCTGACCAAGGTTACCAGCGCCGTTACCGCCAGGATCAGCACGCTATCGGCCCGCCCAAATTGGTATAGGGCCAAGAGCACCGGGATCAGCCCCCCGCCCACGTTTAAGGCAATCACCGTCTCCTGGGAAAGCTTGGTCAAAGGGATCCCCCAGAACTGCCGCATCCACAAGCTAGCTAGGTCTTCTACCAGCGTCACCTCGCATTTCACTCGATAGAGGGGAATATTGACCGAGCTGCCCACCAGGATGGCCAGCAGCAGTAACAGCGCTCCCTCCCGCGAGAACCCCAGCTTTCCCACCGCCAGCGCCACCACATCCACTGCCAGCCCCAGCCAGAGGAAAGGCAGCAGCAACACCAGCATGAAAAACAACAGCAGCGAGACCGGCAGGTAGAACATGGCAGGGATCCCAACTTTTCTTCAGCCTATCAGGACTCGGTTCAACTTTTCTCAGCTGCGTGCCCCCTGAGAAAGTTAGGTTTGCAACTAAACTTTATTCGTTTCAGGATCTCAAAGGCCAAAAATGAGGTTGCGAATATCCCGATCGCGTTAGCGGGACGGAGTCCTTGAAATATTGCGGCCAGCCCTCCAGTCGCCAGGAGTTTTAGCCATAACGATTTGATAGCGCGGATCTCCATAAAACCGAATTTTGATGTGATTAGATTCTTCAACAGTCTCGAAGCAAAGGTCGCGCAGATACTGTTCAGTATGAATGTTCCACTTGCGGTAGTCTCTGAAGATGTAGCCCTACAGGACAGGCCGGCAGAGGTGCTGCAGATCCTGGGCTAGGCATGGCCCGCTACTACGGGAATGGGGGGATGCCTGCTGGCGAGACTCCGCCACACCAGGGATCCCAGCCCAACAGCCACTCTGGTCGCAGGGACGCCGTTCCCCAAGGCGCGGCAAACGAGCCCCAGCAGGACAGACCACAGCAAAACAACCAATACCCACAAGACTAGACCCAACAGCGGGCCCGCCAAGCCTGCTTCCAGATTGGTCAAAAACTGAAGGCCACCATCACCAACATCAAGGGCAACGAAGTTACTTTCCAGATTTCGGGCCCCGACATCAAGCTCACCCCAAGGGAACCCAAACAGGCGGGCTTCCTCTCGGTGGAGCAAGAGGTAGAGGTGAAGGTTCTGGGCCTTAGAGAAGATAAAGGACTCCGTCCCCCTGGCGCGATGGGACTCCGTCCCGCTGGCGCGATCAGAGAAGATAGCAGAATCGGCAAAGTCCAGCTGCTCTGGGCGCAAAGCAAGACAGAGCTCTCGAAAAATTTGAGTTAACCGCCTATCATGCAGACCATCATCA
>NZ_JANSIM010000168.1:0-5138 GCF_047502655.1 Synechococcus sp. R5-12
CCCTACGGGTACAGTGCGGGGCTCCTGCGATTTCTAGCTGACGCAACCAAGAGCAGCTACAGCCTCAAGCAGCAAAATGAATGCGCAGGTAGTCTTCTTCCATCTTGGCGCGGGCCGGGGTCATGGCCGCTAAAGTCTGGGGCAGAACCAAGTTGCGGCGGTGGTTGCCGATGCGGATGTTCAGCTCATCCCCGGTTTTGGTCAATTCCACCTGCTCTTTCGGGATCCCGGGCAAGTAAAGATCCAGCCGGTACTGGCCGTTGTCGGTTACCACATTCAGGGTTTGCTCGGCATAGAGCACGTCCGCCGGGTTGCGATCCCCCCAGAGGTCTTTTTTCAGGCGGGCCAGGGCGTCCCATCCCACCAACTCCTCGGAGTACAGCGGGATCTCGAAGACCGGCAGGGGGGCAAAGTTTTCGTGGATTTCCTGGCGATATTTCTGTTGGGCTGCCTTCCAGGCGGCAAAGTAGGGATCCACCACTCCATCGGGCAAGATGCGGTTGGCAATCACCAAATCGGTGGCCACCCCGTAAAGGCTGAGGTAGGCGTGGGCCCGCAGCGATTCTTTGATCACCATCTTTTCGGGGTTAGTGACCAGCCGCACTGAGGTGATGCGGTTGTTGGTGAGGATGCGCTCCAGCCGCTCAATCTTCTGATAGAACTCATAAGGAGCATCCAGCACCTGGTCATTCGGCAGCGGGATCCCGGTCAGCCCCTTCACAATCGGCTCGGCAATAGGACGCAGCATTTGCGCCAGCCCCTGCAGGGGTTTGTAGAACCTGCGCATGTACCAGCCAGAAACATCCGGCAGGCTCAAGAGGCGCAGGGCCGTGCCTGTAGGGGCCGAGTCGATGATCAACACATCGAACTTGCCTTCGTCGTAATGGCGATTCACCCGCACTAGGGCAAAGATCTCATCCATCCCTGGCAAAATCGCCAGCTCCTGTGCCTGCACCCCATCTAGCCCTCGCGCCTGCAACACCTGGGTAATGTAGGTTTTGACGGATCCCCAATTCAGCTCCAGTTCGTTGAGGGCGTCCAGCTCCGCCCCCCAAAGGTTAGGTTTGACCTCGACCGGCTCATGGCCCAAGGGCTGATCGAAGCTATCGGCCAAAGAGTGGGCCGGATCTGTGCTCAGCACCAAAGTTTTCAGGCCAATCTCGGCACAACGCCAGCCGGTCGCCGCCGCCATCGAGGTTTTGCCGACTCCACCCTTGCCGGTCATGAGGATGATGCGTTGCATGAGAGTGCCATTTACATTCTTTTACATCCCTAGCCTAACCGATTTGCTGTGCTCTTCGAGAGGCAGCCAAGGGGCTGAGGTGCAGCCAGCGGGTAAACTATTCATTTGATTACCAAATGATTGCCAAAAAGCTGATGGCAATCATGGCCAAGAAGTCAAGCCTGTTGCAGGCATGTGGGAGGTATGTGATGATCTGTCGCTGGCGGAGTGTGTTGCTGGTTGCCATCCTGACATTGGGGCTGTGGCTGGGATCCCTTTCTGTGCAAGCGGCTGCTGGCCTGCCCCGAGAGCTGCAACAACTGGAGCAACAGGTAGAGCGGCTGCAAAGCCTGGTGGAGGCGGAGGACTGGTTGGAGATCCGCTCCTACATCCACGGGCCGATGGGACTCACTCGTAAGACCTTGACCGGCCTGGCGGCTACCCTGCCAGATAAACAAAAGCGGGAAGTGCTGCGCCTGGCTAAGGAGATGGGCCGCAGCTTAGAACAACTAGACTTTGCCGCCAAAGCCTATGACCAACCCGAGGTGGAGGCAGCCCAGGCCAAGGTGAAAAAGACCTTGCAGGCGCTGGAGGCTGTGTTTTCCTAGTGAGGATCCCTTCTCTCTTTGGCGACTTTGGCGATATGGTGGTTTCAAGTTAGGGTGAGACGCCTAGGCCACTGATCGCGCCAGCGGGACGGAGTCCTTGAAAAGCCTTCTGGCCCTGCGCATTCAAGGTTTTGGGTGCGGATGCAGGGCCCTAGTTTGAATCGAAAACGCAGTCATTTCAAGTAGTGTAGTCATTTTTTAAACAGGTAATGGAACATTTCTGTCGCATTGGTCTCTAACTCCCCTCTCCCTCTGGGAGAGGAGCTGGGGGTGGTCGCGGCAGCGGCGCGGAGCGTTTGGGGAGTGTCTCAATCTAGTTTGAAATGACTGTAATTTACAAACAGGCTGTAACGGCTGCTACTTACAGCGGATGTTGCATCAGCCAGAAGCCGGCGAAAGACTGGGCCCTGAGATCGGTTTGAATGGCAAGAAAGTGGAGCCCCTGGGCCTGCTGCTGGCGCTGGGCAAAGACTTCTGCCTCTGTTCGCAGTGTTTCATCTCTCAATTGTGCAAACAGATAACAATCGTTGAGGCCCGCCTCGAGCAGTAGCCGTCCGTCTGCCACACTCAAGTAGGCGGGTTCCATACCGCTCATCCAGGCTGCCATCGGCAAAGCCCGCTGCGAGGTAATCACCAAGCCGGGAATGAGGGTGCTCCGCACCACTGGTGCCAATGTGTCGGGCGTCAAAGTGTCCCAGGCAACCGGAAAAAGCTCGCCAAATTCTATCGGCCAGGCGTCGGCTTCCCGCAGATCCTCAGCTCGCAAGGTCACGAAGGCCCAGCGTTCTCCCTGCAACTTGTCCGGCAGACGGATGGGATCCGGCGGATCCGGATCCACAGGAGGTTCGGGGCTGTAGGTAAACTGAGTCTCTTGAGGGTAAACCTGCTCTGCCCGTTCTCGCATCCAAGCTTTGAGGGTGTAAACGCGACGACTGGGCAGCATCGGGATCCCAACCGCATCGCAGGCCCGTTGCAGGATGGAACTCATGCGGGCTCGAAACACACGAATGGCCGAGGGAGGCTGGGGAGCCGCTTCGAGGTAGCTCCGCAACTGTCGTGCCACCCAGGTGCTATTCACCTCTTGGTTACTGCAATACTGCGCTTGGCGAAACCGGCCGGTGGGATCGCATACCAACAGCTCCCAAACCCTTCGGTTCTGCTCATCCCGCAGGGGGACGGCGTTGAAATCCATCTGCCAGATAGGGCCGCGCGCAGGGCCAGAACGCAGGGGTTGAGTGGCCAAAGGTTCCTCCTGTTTGCACTACATGCCACTTGAGCGGGCCGGGGATCGTTCGCGCGAGCGGTGGGAAGCACTGTCCCCGACCAAGGCCAATTCCCGCTCCCCGAAAATGGCGGAAGCGTTGCGGTAGTACTTAAACTCCAGCAGGTTATGGAAGGGATCCTGCAAAAAGAAGGTGCCATGCTCCAAGGGGGTGCCAACAAAGCGCCAGCGCGGCTCTTGATAAAAGGGCAAGGCCCGCGCCAAGGCACGGTCGGCCAGCGCCTGCCAATCCCCTTGGGTAGGGAAGATCAGGCCAAAATGACGAGGGTAGATGCCCCGCTGGGGCGTCAGCTCTTCGTGGGTGAGGTGGGCCACCAGTTGATGGCCGTGCAGGTTAAAAATAACGGCAGCAGAGGTTTCTCGACCGATCTCACAGCCCAAGCCATCGCCGTAGTAGGCCTTGGCCAAGGCAATATCGGCAACTGGAAAGGCCAGATGAAAGCGGATGGGTTCCATAACGTCGCTCCTAAAAAGCCACCAAAAGTGCCCCACCAGCCAACATCAGAGCCAGCACCCCGAGCTGTGGGGCTTTTCCCCGGCTAATGGGATCCCCGCTCTTTTCAAGGTAGGCGATCTTAGAGCTGCTGCAAGGTGGGATCCCTTCCCGAGCCCGAGATAGACTATACGCCTTTGCGCAGGAGTGCCAACTGCTCGGATGCTATAACACTAGCTGGGGTGTTACCCCCGTGGCCCAGTCTGCAACAGACAACTCGGTGTGTTGAGAGCGTTGAAGAAAGGAAAGGGCAATCTTGGCTATGACCAGCATCTGGATTGAGCAGCGCCGCCGCGAGGATGAATCTCGCAACTTTTTTTGGATGGTGGCGCTGTCGCTGCTGCTGCACGTGCTGGTGCTGCTGGGATTGCTCCACTTGGGGCGGCTTTGGCTCACTCGCGAGCCAGAACAAGAAGCCATTGAGTTTATCCTTCTGGATCCAGAAGATCTGCAGCCCCCAGAGGAAGCAGATCTGGTTTCAGAAGTTGATTCCCGCGATGGGGGTGAGCGGGTAGAAGCCCCTCCGTCTCAAGGCAGTCCACCTCAATCTCAGGCCGCCCCTCCCCAGGAGGCCCCTCCGCCGCCAAGACCCCAACCACCGCCACCGCCTGCCCCTGTTCCACCACCACCTGCCCCGGCTGCAGTTGCCCTGGCAACCCCAACTCCAACCCCTCCACCCAAGCCCACGCCTACCCCAACCCCCGCTCCCCCTCAGCCCACCGCGACCCCGACTGCGGCACCGCCACCTTCCACGCCTGCCCCCAGACCTACTCCGACCCAAACTCCACCGCCTGTGGCGGCTGCTCCCTCCCCAAGGCCCACTCCCCCGCCAACTGCGGAGCCCTTGCCCATACAGCCAAGCGAGCGGGTTTCGGATCCCAGCCAATTGGCTCCCGTTCCGCCCGCTCCGCAACCGGTGACAGAGGTTCTTCCCGCCCAGCGGCCCTCTGACTCTTCCCAGTTGGGGCCTCCGGTCAGTGCCTCTGCTCCCAGCAATGGAGCCGGGATCCAGGGCAGTGGAGCTAGTGGATTGGCCAACCCCACCCAATCCGCTCCCAATCCCCCCAGCGTGGCAGCGCGGGCCAATGTGGATTGGGGTCCTTGGCTGGCCGCTTTGCAGCGAAAAGTGGAGCAAAATTGGATACCTGGGCAGACCGGTACCTCGCGCCGCACAGTGGTGATCTTTACAGTGGGTCGAGCTGGCGATCTGCAGAGCATTCGCCTGGGGCGCACGTCCGGCAGCCAACAAACAGACGATGCAGCGCTGACGGCTATCCAGAGGGCAGCTCCCTTCCTGCCGCTGCCTGAGGCTTACGAGGGCAACTCGGTGACAATTAATTTCACCTTTGATATCAACGTGCTGGGCCAGTTGACTGTAGGGGGATCCGCCAAGTAAACTACCCGACCCTGACTGCTTCGCGGTACAGAGTAGGCTTTTAGTAGCCCTGCAGTTAGTAAACTAACCACGGACCTCTGGGATGGTTTACGACACCCCCAATCGACCGTTACCAGTGCCTTAAACAACCGTTTCTG
>NZ_JANSIM010000169.1:0-1077 GCF_047502655.1 Synechococcus sp. R5-12
CCCCCCCCGCCGAGATCTGCGCCTCTTGGTCATCAGTGACATGAACGGCATCTACGGCTCGGTGGAATACGACCCAGAGGTGGATCGGGGCATCGGCCTCATCCCCTATCTTCAGCCGGATATTGTTTTGGGAGGAGGAGATATGGTGGCCGGTCAGGATCCCCGCCTGTCGGAGGAGCGCATTCGCGCCATGTGGGCAGCCTTCGACCGGCATGTGGCTGGCCCAATCCGTGCGGCCAAACTTCCCTACGGCTTTACCTTGGGCAATCACGATGCTTCCTGTGCCCGCACCACGCGGGGCGGCTTTCTCTTTCAAAAAGAACGGGATCTGGCCCGCGAGTTTTGGAACGATCCGGCCCACGACCCAGGTTTGAACTTTGTGGATCGGGGGGACTTTCCCTTCTACTACACCTTTGAAAAAGACGATGTGTTTTACCTAGTCTGGGATGCCACCTGCAATTACATCCCGCCCGAACAAATGGCCTGGGCGGAAGCGGCTCTGGCCAGCGAACGGGCTCAGAAGGCCAAGTTGCGCATTGTCATCGGCCATCTGCCCCTCTACGCCATCACTGTCGGGCGCGACGATCCGGGAGAAGTGCTGCTGGAGGCGGATGCCAAACGGGCTCTGCTGGAGAAGTACCGCGTCCACACCTACATCAGCGGCCACGACCACGGCTACTACCCTGGCCACAAAGGGCAACTGCAACTGCTTCACTGCGGCATTCTCGGCTCTGGCCCTCGTCCCCTCTTGGGCAGCCCTCTGCCCCCCCGCAAGACCCTCACCCTTATCGACGTGGATTTCGAGAGCCCAGATGTTACCTATTACACTACCTATCACATGCGGGATCTGAGCGTGATCGACCAAGCAGAGCTGCCCCGTTTCATCACTGGGCACAATGGCTTGGTGCTGCGCCGCGACGTCAATTGGGACAACCTCACCCCCCAAGAAATCGCCACCTGCCAAGCTCGTATTGGATCCCTGTGTCGGGATTAACGTCTCCGTCTTGGCAAAAGATTGATGAGCCGTTTGTAGATGCTGATACATTTACGCTGAACACTGCTGAACATCACTGTTCA
>NZ_JANSIM010000170.1:0-12564 GCF_047502655.1 Synechococcus sp. R5-12
TTTCCTGAACCATGTTCAGGAGAGTTCAGCGTGAATGTATCAGAGCCCTTGTGGCTGTTTGGATCGGCTGGGCGGAGGGGAGCGCTGCCTGGGCGAGGGACATGGCGCCGGCTGCCCCTGGAGTCTCCTCTCCCCCTACTTTGCCCATCCCTTGGGAATGGGTGTACGACTTGCAGGAGCAAGCCCGGCAGCGGCAATGCACATTGGTTGGCCTGTTGCGCAGCGATCCCTTGCCGGCGCCGGATCCCCAGTGGCAGGTGTACACACGGCTAGATTTGGTGGCCACGCCTCAGGCTGGTCGGTTGACCAGTGTGTTGTTTGCCGAGAACACCCGTACTCGGGCCTTGCAGGTTATCTATCAAGCCTCAGGGTCGGTGTACGACCCCGTTGAGGCATTGGATTTTGCCATGATCCTGCCTCTAGCCTGGCAGGGGAACACTTTGCTGGCGCGGGAGTACGAAGGCTAGTTCCAGACCGATTTGAGCTGGGATCGGGCGGTGGTCTGGCCTTTGCCCACTGACTCGACAGGGATCCCACCGGTGCAAAGCTGGGATCCGCCGCCGGCGCTGGGGTATGCGCAGCTGCTGGGCTGGGATCCCCAGGCGCGAGAGCGGGTGCTGTTTGCGGTGGCCGATAGCCTTGGAGAGATGCCCCGCTTGGTGAGCGTGGGCCCAGACCGCCAGGTGTTGCTGCGAGCGCCTGCCGTTGCCCTTTCCCCAACTCCCTCTTCTCTACAGGGGTGGCAGGAGATCCGGCCCAAGGGGGGAGAGCCTCTCTGCCACCAAAGCCGTTTTGGGCTGGAGCAGGGAGGGGAAAATGAAAAATTAAACTGAGATGCAGAAGCCTGTGGGAGCGACAACCATGTCCAAACCGGTGGTGCGGCGGGGCTGGCCTCTGGAGGCCTTTGTCGGGGATGTAATCGTCTGTACCCTAGAGGGATCCCATCTGGATCAGGTGACGGAAATCCGAGTCAGCCCGGCGGGTAAAGGGATCCGAGTCAGCTTTGGGGATCCCTTGGGACGCTCTAAGGAACCGGTGCAGGCCAACGCCGAGGCGCTGACGGTTACCTTCGAGATCGATCCCAGCACCTACCCCGGTGAGAAGCGCATTGAGCTGATCTCGCCGGCAGGGCCGAGCGATCCCTTGCCGTTTTTGGTGATGATGTAGAGGCGCGCAGAAAAGAGGAAGTGGGTCATGCCGTTTGTGATTGCCCCGACCGACGTGGGCGTGCTGGTGCTGGGGGCGAGCCTGTTGCTTTTGGCCGGGGGTTGGGCCTGGTGGCTGCGGCGGCAGAAGCGTGCTGCCTCCCCAGAATCTACAGCCGTTTCGCCGGCCCCGGCGGTTGACCCATCTGCCCTTTCGGCGGAACAGGCGGCTCAACTACAGCCCTTCGAGCAGGCGGTGGGAAATCAGCCGCAGGATCCCATTGCCTGGTACAACCGCGCCACCACCCTCGACCACCTGGGGCAAGCCCAAGCTGCCCTGGCCAGCTACGACCGCGCCCTGGAGCTGAAGCCGGACTTCCCCGAAGCCTGGAACAACCGTGGTTCTCTGCTGGACGATCTCGGTCGCCATCAAGAAGCTCTGGCCAGCTATGAGCGGGCTCTGCGGCTGAAACCGGATTTTTTTGAGGCCCGCTTTAACCAGGCCAACACGCTGCGGCAATTGGGCCGCTACGAAGAAGCCCTATGTGCCTACGAACGGGCCCTTGCCCTCAGCCCCGACAGCCCGGAAACGTGGTACCTGCACGGGCTAACCTTAGCCTCTCTGGGACGGTGGCAGGGATCCCTAATCAGCTACGAGAAAGCCCTCGCCATCAACCCCGTCAATGCCCAAGTTTGGCAGAGTCGGGGCCTGGCTCTGTTTCACCTAGAGCGCTACGTCGATGCTCTGGCCAGCTACGAACGAGCCCTGCAACTGGGCTCCGAATCGGCCTCTCTCTGGGCCGGCCATGCCCTTGCCCACCACCGCCTCGGCAACCCGATGGAGGCCCTCAACAGCTATGACCGTGCCCTGGCGCAGGATCCCAAACGCCCTCAGATCTGGGTGCAGCGCGGCCTGGTGCTGATGGACTTGAACCTCTACGAGCTGGCCATCCAGAGTTTTGATCGGGCCCTGCAGATGGATCCCAGCAATGCCGAGGCTCACTACGCCAAAGCCTGCTGCTACGCCTGGGAAGGCCAAGTGCCTCAGGCCCTACAAGCTTTGGAGCAAGCCCTACGCCTGGAGCCGGAACGCTACCGCCCCTTGCTCTCCTCTGAGCCCTATTTCGACCTCATTCGCGAGGAGCCGAGTTTTGCATCCTTTTTGGCAGCCCTTGCCGGCACGGATCCCCCCAAGAACCCCCCGCCGCTGTCACGAACAGCCTCTTGACGTTCTCACCTCCCAGAAGGAGAGGAGAGGCTGGAATGCACAGGCTGTTTCACCGCCAACCTGACCCAATCACCAATAACCACGAGAGCACGCCAACAACAGAAATCCGGCAATTTCGTTGGGTCTTACGGGAAAATTGCGCTCTTTTGCCGATGAAACCCGCCGATTTTCCGTGGAGATGCTGTTGCTTGGGTCAAGAAACCTGGTCAAACTAAGAACGTTCCAGCTCTTGGCAAATCTCAACAGTGTCCGGTTGTGCTTCTAACGCCATCCCTGTAGCCCTGTAGCACCTGCTTGCGCAGGGTCTGGCTGGGCAAAAGCGTCTCTTGACTGGATGGGTGTTGGTTATGGGTGGGATCCTCAACCTTTGAATGGTTTTCGAGTTCCTTGAGTGCTTGTTCTACAGTTATTTTCGGCAAATCGGTAAAGTGGTTGTCTATGATAACGGCCCCTCGCCTGACCTCTCCCAAGAACTCCGTCTCCCTGAGGCGACCGGCGGCCCCCCCTCCATTGCCTTTGGCCAAGACCGGATTCCCAGCCGCATGTGGATCTATGGCATCTAGTGAGGATGTTAAAGCCCGAACCGCCGAACTGTTGCGGCTGTACCACCAGAATCGCGATCCAGCCCTGCGCAACCGGCTGGTGGAAATGAACTTGGGCTTGGTGCGCAAAGAGGCCCACCACTGGCGCAACCAATGCAATGAGGGGTACGACGACCTGGTGCAAGTTGGCTGTTTGGGTTTGATTCAAGCTATCGAACGCTTTGACATCAGCCGAGGCCTGGCTTTTAGCTCCTTTGCCATGCCCTACATTCGCGGAGAAATTCAACATTACCTGCGAGACAAGAGCCCCACCATGCGGATCCCACGCCGCTGGACAACTCTGCAACGACAAGCCAAGAAGGTGATTGCCCGTCTGCGGCAAGAGTTGGGCCGTTCTCCCTCTGAGGCCGAGGTGAGAGAAGCCCTACAACTGACGGAGCAGGAATGGCGAGAGCTGGAACTGGCTCAACAAAACAGCCTTTTGCTCAGCCTGGATGCCCCGATTCAAACCGAGGAAGACAGCGTCGCTTTGGGGGAGGTCGTTCCGGATCAGCGCTACCGCAGTTTTCAACTGGCCGAAGAAGACCGCATTCGCCTACAGCATGCCTTGGCCAAGCTGGAGGAACGCACCCGCAAGATTTTGGAATTTGTCTTCTTCTACGACCTCACCCAAAAAGAAACGGCAGAGCGGCTGGGGATCAGCGCCGTTACCGTTTCCCGCCAAGTCAAAAAGGGGCTGGAACGTCTGGCCAAGTTGTTGAATCAAGATATTTTTTAAGTTGTTGAATCAGAATATTTTTCGAGACGCTGGAACCGACGCAACTGGCGGTGGCTTTCCACCCTGTAGAACAGCGAGGGCTCTGTACCGCAACAGATTGATAGACTGATGGAAACATGGACGAGAGTATTTGATGAATAGAAAAAACCGCTCTTCTCGGGATCGACCCTTGGCACCCCGCGGTTTCAAGCCTAAGCTCGGTCAGAACTCGGTGGTCAGGGATCCCTTCTTCCAACGCCAGTCCAACCGGCAAAGTCCAGAGGGAATCAGCTTGGCCCCCTATGTGCGCACCTTGCCCTTGGTTGTGGATGCCATGCTGGATTTGGCCCAGGTGGGGAGCGAGGATACTCTGTACGACTTGGGCTGTGGGGATGGCCGCATTCTCATCCGGGCGGCACAGCGCTTTGGCACGCGGGGCGTGGGGGTGGATATCGACCCGGAGCGCATCCTGGAAGCCCAACAGCGGGCCCAAGAAGCCCAAGTTCAGGATCGAGTCACCTTTCTCCAGCAGGATCTGCTCACTCTGGACTTAACCCCGGCGACGGTGGTGAGTTGTTATTTGCTGCCCCGCTCCCACCTGCTGATCCGAGACAAGCTGCGCTCCCAGCTTCGGCCCGGCGCTCGTCTGGTCACCCACTCCTTCGACATGGGGGATTGGCCCCCCACCGCCACCACCACCGTATCGGATGTCATCAACACCTACACCATCTACCTTTGGCGGATCTAACCCTGGGGATCCCAGGCTGTCGCTTCCCCAAAAGCAGCAGAAGGCTGGTGCAGTACAATCCGGTTGCCATCGGGATCCCGAAAATCCACCTCCTGTCCGTGAAAGGCTTGTCGCAGAGGGGAAATGGAGATCTGATAAGCTTCCGCCAACCCCTCCAGTGTTGTCAGGGATCCCTGTAAATCTTGCACCTGCAGGCAGAGGCTCACCGCTGCGGCTTGGGCACCACAATCGAGATGACGGCTGCGATAAAGGCCCAGCCGCAACCCTGGCAGACGAAACTCTACGTACACCGGATCCCCCTCTGTCGGGAGCTGGACTTGGGGAGAGATCCCCAAGAGATCCCGATAGAAGCGCTGCAGACGGGGCAAGTCTGGGGTAGCCACGCTGACCAAGGCGCCGGAGAGCTGCATCGCAACCGCCAAAAGACCGAGTTGCTTTATCTTAGTTCCTCAATGCTCCACGTCGAAGAACCCCCTTATGCAGTCTTTGCACCAACCCGTGTCGGCACAGCAGCTTGCAAAGCCTGGAGAAACTCATCGCTGCTACAAACCCAGCCAAAAAACTTCTCAATATTGGCTAAGGCGGCCTCCTTGAGCAGGGGCGGCCCCACCTGCAGGGTGGAATCAGATAGCAGCAAACAGAAATATTCGCGGTGAAAAGCTTCTCGGATGGTGGATTCCACACAGACATTGGTGGCAATGCCTGTAAACACGAGATTGCGAATCCGCCGCTGCCGCAGCAGCATATCAAAATGAGTTCCGGCGAAAGCACTGTAGCGAGTTTTCTGGAGAACGATTTCTCCAGGGAGAGGTCTTAATGCCTCAACAAAATCATAGTCCCACGTGCCCTTAATCAATAATTTTCCTGACAACTCGGGCCGTTGGCGCATCAACTTCAGGGCGTTGGATTTGTACCAATTGGGGGAGCCGGGACCACCTGCCTCCTCAAGTTGGGGATCCCAGCCATTTTGAGTAAAGATGATCGGCATTTGTAAAGGGCGAACCGCTTCCAGCACACGGGCGATAACCTGAATGACCGCCGGCGCTTCGCCGAGATCACTACCCAAAAGGTCCACATACCCGCCCCTGCTGGCGTAGGCATTTTGCATGTCCACCACGATCAAGGCGGTTTCTTCCAACTGAAAGGTAACCGGATCCGGGCGACTGGGGATCACAATAGGAGTCGGCATTGAAAATCTCCAAATAGACTCAAATCCTCAAGCCCCAATGTGGGCCACGGCAGCAATTTCCACCAGCAGATCAGGACGTACCAAGTCTGCTTTCACCACAAATCGAGCCGGTAATACCCCCGGAAAATACTCTTTGTATACGGCGTTCATGCCCGCATAGTTGGCGTAGTCGGTCAAGAAAACGCTGCAGAAGACGATGTCCTCCATCGTTCCTCCTGCTTCTGTAACGACGCTTTTAATCAGATCCAACACCACGCGAGTTTGGGTGGCGATGTCGGATCCCACCGTCTTGCCCTCCGGATCTAGGGCCAATGTGCCCGAGATGTAGAGGGTATTGCCCACCTTCACGCCGGGAGAATAGGGGGCGATGGCCGGATATCCGGCTGGAGCAATGGCAACCTTAGGCATATGGGATCCCGAATCACAACAGGATTGCACCTTAGCGGCGAATTTAATCTTCCACAGTTGGCTGGGATACAGCTACAGCCGGTTTCTCTGGAGCAGATTCCCGATCTTCGGGGGAGATTCTCTAGCAGAACTAGACTATAGTAGGTACCGAAGCTTGCTGCTTCTTCCCAAGTCAAGACTGGAGCGACTTACCGTGGGGTTCTTCAGCCGATTTTCCCGTGATATGGGCATTGATTTGGGCACTGCCAACACGCTGGTCTACGTGGCCGGGCGAGGCATTGTCCTGCAAGAGCCCTCTGTGGTTGCCATCGACCAAAACACCAAGCAACCCCTGGCTGTGGGGGAAGATGCCAAAAAAATGTTGGGCCGTACCCCAGGCAACATCGTGGCGGTGCGTCCTCTGCGAGATGGGGTGATTGCCGACTTCGACACGGCGGAGATGATGCTAAAACACTTCATCCACCGCGTACACGAGGGCCGGTACCTCATTGCTCCGCGCATTGTGATTGGGATCCCCAGCGGCGTGACCGGAGTGGAGCGACGGGCTGTGATGGAAGCCGCTCTCCAGGCCGGGTCGCGGGAGGTGTATTTGGTGGATGAGCCGGTGGCAGCAGCCATTGGGGCCGGGCTGCCGGTGCAAGAGCCCACCGGGAACATGATCATCGACATCGGCGGCGGCACCACTGAGGTAGCCGTCCTTAGCTTGCAGGGGATCGTGCTGAGCGAGTCGGTGCGGGTAGCGGGAGATGAACTGAGCGAGGCCATCGCCCAGTACATGAAAAAAGTCCACAACCTCACCATCGGGGAGCGCACTGCCGAAGAGATCAAGATTCAGATCGGTTCTGCCTACCCGATTCAAGAGGAACTGACCATGGAGGTGCGCGGGTTACACCTGCTCTCCGGTTTACCCCGTACCGTTACGGTGAAAAGCACCGAAATCCGCGAGAGCATGGCCGAGCCCCTCTCGGTGATTGTGGAAGCCATTAAGCGCACCCTGGAGCGCACTCCACCGGAATTGGCTGCCGACATTATCGACCGCGGCATCATGCTGGCCGGCGGAGGAGCCTTGCTCAAGGGTCTGGATGCCCTGATCAGCCATGAAACCGGGATCTTGGTTCACATTGCTCCGGATCCCCTCAGTTGTGTGGTGCTGGGTACAGGGCGAGTTCTGGAGGATTTCAAAACCTTGGGTCGAGTGTTGAGCGGCAGCTTCAAGGGCTAGAGGCGCTTCTCCCTCTCCCTGATTTCCTGATTTGAGGTGTGAGTCGAGTGGGTTGGAGAGGTATTGCTTGAATTGGCTACGCCAATGGTGGAGGCGCCATAGCCTGGGGTTGCTCCTGTCTGCTTTGGCGATGGGAGCAGCGCTGGGCCTGCGCCAAACCCAGGGATCCCTATTGGTGGAATTGTACAGTTGGATCACTGCTCCAGCCCGTCCGCCTGTGGATCCCGCTGCGGTGCTCAGCCAGGCCGCTAACCGTGAGCTGCAAGCCCTGGTAGCCGAGTTGCAGTACCAAAACCGCGAGCTGAAGCGACTGCTGCAATTTACCGAGCAAATGCCCCAAGCGGGGATCCCGGCAGCAGTGGTGG
Organism: Synechococcus sp. R5-12; assembly: GCF_047502655.1. Lineage (NCBI taxonomy): Bacteria > Bacillati > Cyanobacteriota > Cyanophyceae > Synechococcales > Synechococcaceae > Synechococcus > Synechococcus sp. R5-12. The sequence continues at coordinate 7,605 of NZ_JANSIM010000170.1, forward strand.
GTCGCAGCGCCGATCACTGGTGGCAACAGCTCACCCTCAGCCGCGGCAGCCGGCATGGAGTCAGGGTGGGAGATGTAGTCATGGCGCCGGGCGGGTTGATCGGGCGAGTTGAGTCGGTCACGCCCAACACCAGCCGAGTGCTCCTGATCAGCGATCCCACCAGCCGTGTTGGGGTGATGTTGAGTCGCAGCCGACACATGGGCATCCTGAGGGGTACGGGCACCCAGAGCGCCATTTTGGATTTTTTCGACAAGGCTCCCAAAGTAGAGGTGGGGGATGTGGTGGTGACCTCGGGCCTGAGCAGCTTTTACCCAGCCGGGGTGGTGGTGGGAACGGTTCGAGCGGTCAACTTGGATGCCAGCCCTGCCCCCCAAGCCACTGTCGAACTGTCGGCGCCGCTGGGCCTCTTGGAATGGGCCTTGATCTACCGCTATGCTCAACCCTCTGATTCTTAAGCTCAAGTCTCACCTCAACTGGGTGGTGACTGCCCTATCAGGATTGCTGGCAGCAGTGGCCCCTTGGTGGCGCGGGCCGGGCTTGGAGCTGGCAGGCTTAACCCCAGATTGGCCCTTGATCTGGGTGGTGTGCTGGAGTGTGCGGCGTAAAGCTTGGCAGGGAGCTGTTGCCGGGGTCACCCTGGGTTTTCTGCAAGATGCGCTGACCAGCCCTTGTCCTACCCATGCGCTGGGGCTGGCTGTAGTTGGGATCCTCACCGCCAAGCTGCAAAAACAACGCTACATGCAAGAAGACTTCATCTCGGTGGCCTTGATCGTTTTTGGTATGGTGGTGATTGCCGAAACCCTGATGGCGCTGCAGTGGATGTGGCTTGCCGCCTCCCAGGGATCCGAGGGCCTGGATCCGGCGGGAATGCAAACTTTGCTGGATGGATTGGGGAACTCCCTTCACTCTTTCGGCAGCATCGGCGGCGACGGTTCGCGTTCTCTGGAGAGCATCTGGTGGAACCATCAACGCAATGCCCTCACGTCTGCTATTTTAAGTAGCCTCTGGGCACCTGCTTTGTACTGGCCCCTCAGTCGTTGGTGGCAATCTCAAGAGCGGGATCCCAGAGAGGTTTAGCCTTTGGTTTTGTGGCAAATCATCCTACCTTTCGGTTAAAACTTAGGCCAAAGCAGAGTATGTCCCTTGGCATTTTTGGCAAGAAAGAACTCTCGAGGCGGCGGGAGCCGGTTTGCCGACTGTCTCTGACCTCCCACATGTTGGCGCTGTGCTGAGAGGCCCCAGACAAAGTCAGAAAAAGCGACAATCCGGAAAATTCTTCGTTGGGGAGCAATTTTGGCCTAAAATGAACCCTAGAACTGAGATATAAGTCCCATCTTTTTCAGGCAGCTTCGGGCAAATATCGCGCATTCTAATCAAAAAGTCAACAGCATAGGAAGCGCAGGCGACGTAAAGGCTGACCTTGTGGCAACTGCACTTAGGATTTGACTTAGAGCGTTCATTGGGAGGGATCCATGCCGCATACAATTGTCACCGATATCTGTGAAGGTGTGGCCGACTGTGTAGAGGCTTGCCCCGTCGCCTGCATCCACCCCGGCGATACCAAAAATGCCAAAGGCACCGACTACTTTTGGATTGAGTTTTCCACCTGCATTGACTGTGGCATCTGTTTACAGGTCTGCCCCGTAGAGGGCGCTATTCTGCCGGAGGAAAAGCCGCATCTGCAGCGAGTGCCCCGCTAATTCCGGGGAAGCATCCCTGGCCACACGCCGGGATTCAACGAGAATTACAATCATTTCAATTCCAACCAGGACGCTGCACCCACACCTAGAACATTAGTCGCGTCTTCGCGTCGTCGTGTCAGCGTTGCGGAGCAATAGCGTTGCGGTTCCCGTCAGGGTGCCGTAGGCATAGCAATAGCGTTGCGGAGCAACAATACGCAGAACCAGAAGGCTTTTCAAGGACTCCGTCCCGCTGGCGCGATCAGTAGCCTAGGCGTTTCACCTTAACCTGAAACAACTATAAGCTTTAGCCCAAGGAAGCCAAAGCAACAACGCTGCTGGTCAGCCAGCTCAGGGCCAAGATCCCCCCCAGGAAAGCCAATGGGATCAGGCCCAGCAGCCGCCACCACTCCAAATCCAGCGCTACAGCTACTGCCCGCACCTGCCAAACCACAAACCACAGCAGAGCTGACAAGCCCAGCAGGGATCCCACCACCCCACCCAACGATTGAGCAGGCCCCAGCAGCAGCCACGGCAAACCGGCAAACCCCGTCAAGCACAGCAGCGCTGAAAAGGAAGGGACAGCCCGACCCAAACAAAAGGCCAGCAATTGCAACAAAGCCGCCAAACCCACCCAGCCCAGGGATCCCATCAGCACCGCCAGCACCATGCTCGGCAGGCTTACCCCAGAGCGGCGAATCGCATCCAGGACGTTGAGCAGCCCCACCACCCCAAAGGCTTGCCAGAGAACAGGCTGTTCCCGCAACGCCCGAAAGGTGCGCTCCGGCAGAAACCAAGCGCCGTAGATGTTGTCTAACCAGGAACCAAGCATGGCCAGCAACCCGTCAAGCTGTCTTTTATCCTAGCCCTTGGTGAGCACTTGACGGGCACACCCCAAAAATGGGGTATGATTGGGAGAGGATTCTGCGGCGTTGGTGACTGCCGTTATGTTTTTGCGATCTATACCCTTCGACAATTAGGATGGGAAGTGGATGTGAGAGCAGTAAGCCAAACTTAGATTTGGAAACTATCGACAATCATCCCCGGTATCCTACACTGGATTTTCCAGGTCGAAAACCACGGTAAAACGGCGCAACAGTATCCTCAAAAAAGCCCTCGAAAGGGGGCCTTTTTGTTGTTTGGATATTGTCGGATATTGTCAATGCTGCAGTTAATGGGTATTGCTCTGGCGCTGGGCTCCATCCTTTAGTCGAGCTTCTGGGCACTGGTCTACGTCTTGCTGCAGGGCAGCCAAGTCTGTCTTTCGCTTGCGGGTCTTGACTTTTGTTGTCGTGAGGTCTGCTCGGCTCAGCCAGCGATAAACGGTTGCACAAGTGACATAACTCCCGCACTCATGCTGACGCAAAGCGCTCCGCGCCGCTAAAGCGAGAGAGTGCGAGCTTCAAGGACTCCGTCCCGCTGACGCGAAAAGGACGGGATGCCCCACCGCCCTGTGCTTGATATCTGTAGCAGCTGCTGTTTTTATCATCGTTTATTTCAGCGGTTCTAGGTTCACGGCAGGTTGACAGCAGCTACGGTTTTTGTTGCCGCCGATCTAGTTAGCTTTGCTAACTCTACCTCAAGTTCTGGGGGAAGTTGCACCTGTGGAGATTCCTCTGCCGGGGTTGAGTCAAAAGCTCAGCTAGGTAAGGGTCGTAGAAGCAGGAAGCAACCGGTTGTTTAGTTCATCCTAGGGGGTGAAATAAACGACCATGAGTTGCAGAACGGTCAACAGGAGAGTTGCTCCCACCATCAAACTCCCCCAAATCCATACAACCTGTCGCAGCAGTCCCAAGCTTTCCCGCACCACTTGCGGGGTCAAGGGGCGAGCTGGGATCCCCAATTTGGGTTTCACCTTCGGGATCCCCTGATAGAAATTGGTTCCCCCCAATTGGATCTGCAGCCGCCAGGCAAAAGCCGCTTCGCTCCACCCCGAATTGGGGCTGGGATCCGCTTGCGCGTCCTGACGACACCGCTGCCAGAACCCCCAAGGATCCCGGCTGAGCAGCGCCAGCGTGAGCACCGTCAGGCGGCAGGGCAGCCAAGTCAGCCCATCCTCACAGCGGGCCGGCACTGTGCCCAAATGGGTGAAAGGGGGGTGGCGGTAGCCCACCATCGAATCCAGCGTGCTGCTGGCCTTGTAGGCTAGGGCCAAGGGCGCCCCTCCCAAGAAGGCGTAGAACAGAGGGGCAGTTGCTCCGTCGGGAGTATTTTCGGCCACCGTCTCAATCAGCGCCCGCAAAATCTCCGATGCCGTCAGGTGCTCTGTATCCCGCCCCACGTAGCGGCTGAGACGTTGACGGGCCTCCGGCAGATCCCCTTTTTCCAAGGGATCCAACACCTCCAAGGCGGCAAAGCGCAGGCTGCGCCCTCCCAGACAACTGGCCATGAGGGTTACCTGCATGAGGATCCCTGCCCAGGGATGGATGGCATTGCCGATGGCGACCAGCCCCCAGCCTATGCCGTAGGATCCCCCCACCAAAGTTAGGGTGAGAACTGCCCCGCCCCACTGTTGTGCTCGCGGAGTTGAGCAGTGCTTGAGGATATAGCCTTGCCCCCAGGCAATAACAGCCCCCATCACCCGCACCGGATGAGGCCAACCCCAGGGATCCGCCAGCAGGTAATCCAATACCAAAGCTGCCGCCAGCACCAGCCCGGCAGTCGGTTGGGCCGGAAAAAACAGCCAGCCGCCGGGAAAGGGCTCCGTCCCACTAACGCGAAAGGACTCCGTCCCGCTAACGCGATCAAACCACAAATCCACTCTCCTGATCCTGAGCCGCTTGCCAGCTCCGGGCATCAAAATACAGATCTTCCAGAGTGGTTTCCTCCAACACCTGCTGCACCCGTCGAGCGATCCGCTGCCACAGGGCTTCCGTCACCCAGTCCAGCCGCTCCGCCGGATGCACGGCTGAAGGATTAGAACTGTCCATGAGAGGATCCAAGGATTCTCCCACCGCCGCCAAAATGGCGCTGATCGGGATCCGCCGCGGCGCCCGTGCCAACCGGTAGCCTCCCTGGGCCCCCCGTTGGGAACAAACCAAGCCGGCCTGGCGCAACTCAATCAGCAACTTTTCCAGGTAGGGAGCTGGGATCCCCTGTCGCTGAGCAATGGCCCGCACCGAAGCCATTTGCCCGGAGCCGAGCATCGCCAGATCCAACAAAGCTTTGATGCTATAGGTGGCCCGCGTTGTCAAGCGCACCGGGATCCCTCTCCGCAGCACTTCTCGATCCTGCCATAGGACTCCGTCCCGCTACCGCGAAAGGACTCCGTCCCGCTACCG
>NZ_JANSIM010000171.1:0-4592 GCF_047502655.1 Synechococcus sp. R5-12
TTAAACGAGACCCTGTCGATCTAGGCCCCTGGATCCCGCTCTGGACAAGGGTTATAATCGGGGAGAGTCGCTTCCCTTCGGGGAAGTGGAATTAGTGGAATTAATGGAAACAATACGAAACTTCTCAATCACCAGTACCCCCATCATGCCCCACGCTAGGGGGTAGAACTTGGCACTGGCAAACCCTGCCTGCAGGGCCATTTGTCGTTGCTCTTCTCCAGAGGGAAAGCGATCTAGGCTGGGATCAATGTAGGCATATTCGGATCCCAGTCCCAAAGTTTTGGCCTGGGCAACCACCTGAGTGTTCAAGTACCAGCGCTGAAATTGTTCGCAAAGAGGGATCCCTGTGGGGCGGTGAAAATCCAAAATGGCGGCACGACGTCCTGGCTTCAGTACTCGCCTAATCTCTCGCAAGGCTTGGGGAATATCGGTTACATTGCGCAAGCCGTAGCCCATGGTAATGGCATCGAAGCTACTGTCGGGAAAAGGTAAGGCCAAGGCATCTCCCAAAACCCACTCCAGGGAGTAGCCAGGGAAGAGCCGGGAGCGACGCCGGGCAATCGCCAGCATGGCGGGAGAGAAATCTAGGCCCACCACATGTCCCCTTCGTCCTACTCGGCGGGCCAACTGCAGAGCCAGATCACCGGTTCCACAGCACAGATCCAGCACATATCCTCCTGAGCTGGCGCCCGACCAACGCACGGCCATACGCTTCCAAACCTGATGGAGGCCCAGGCTCAAGGTTTGGTTGAGGGAGTCATAGTGGGGAGCAATGCGGTCAAAAAGCGCTCGGATTTCCTCAGGCTGTTCAAAGGTTGGGCTAGGCACCTCTTCTCAACTCCACCTCATGTTCCCCGTACAAACTTTGTTGCTCCTGTTGCTCCGCAACGCTACGTGACCGGATCTGTGGTCTGAAGCTAAAGGAAGAGGGGTGTTACGGCGGCACTGGGATCCCACTGGCTCCCACTCGGTGGCGGCGGCTGGGGTAATCAGCCAAACTCAGGGACAGGGATCGGGATCCGGCTAGGCTCGAGGCTGGGATGCGGATGGTTCCCTGGAAGACTTGGCTATTGGGGGGCAGCTCCCCCGGCAAACCCTGGGTGAGCGCGTTGACTGACCGTCCATTGTCGTCAGTAATGTTCAGGAAGCTATAGAGAAAGCGCACCGTCTCTGCCGAGTTGTTTTGCATAGCTACATTCAGAACCACTTGGCTTCCCTCGCGACGAACCGAAAGCACCTGCATAGAGACCTGTCCACTGGCGGCAATTGGTAGGGGGGGCGGAGGTGGTGTGGGCGCCGGCGGGGCAGGAACTCCGTCCTGCTGACGCGGACGGGGAGGTGGAGGAGATGGAGTGGCGGGGCGAGGAGTTGGCGACGGGGCCGCCGCCAATTCAGGAGACAATCTGGGGGTGGGTGTTGGAGTGGGAGTTGCAACCGGCGTGGGTGCTGGGGTAAAGAGGGGGGTGGGAGTTGGGGACGGACGAAGGCTGGCTTCGGCTGCTGCAATTACCTCAGCCTCGTTCAGCAAAGGCACAGTACGGGGATCCCGAACTTCGCGGGAAGGAGAAGCCCGACCGGCGCCGGTGACGGGAGAAGAAACCCCCGATAGAGCTCGCTGACCAAATAGGTAGCCCAGACAAGCACTCAACACCGTTGTGAAGAGAAACGCGCTCAGCCAGAACAGCACCCCCGAGAATGTGGAGGCGAACTCCTGAGACGGTTTGGCCGGTCTACGCAAAGGCTGTTAACTCCTGCTGCTAGTTCGCTTTCCTATGATACGAAAGTGACAGAGAAGCTAGGGGTTCTCGACCGGGGCAGAGTTTTTGCGTTGTTGCTCATGGGCCTGTAGCGGGGCGCTGTCTAAGTTGGGCAGCCGCTCCCCCAGCCACCAACCCGGATCTTCCCAGCTCAGGGATCCCAGCCATTTCCCGGCCCGATCTGCCAAGACCAAGCCCAACAAAACGGGAGCAGTGGTGATCCCCAGCGCTAGGCTGAGCCAGAGCGGTTGAGCAGATCGAAAAGAGACCGAAGAAGCCTTGTGTTCAGGCGGAGATATTGGCTTGGGATCTGTCATGGTCGAGCTTTTGAGCCTGAAGTACAGTCAGGTTATTCGAGATTGTTTTTTCAAGCGTAACCAACTCTCATCTTAGCCTGCGGGGAATTTCTCAAGTAGTTTCAAACAGCAAGAAGGCTTTGCTTGATCTGAGAAAGCCCTGACATTGCTTCCTGATCTAGTGGCCGACAGAGAAGAGGTGCTGCCTGGCGTATGGCTTCAAGGGGCCAATCCCACCAAGCAAGTTGGATAAGCCACTCGATCACTTCAGGTGCAAAACGGTAGCGAACCACCCTCGCTGGCACGCCCGCAACAATGGCATAAGGGGGGACATCTCGAGTTACCACAGCACCCATTCCAACAACTGCTCCATTTCCAATGGTTACCCCCGAGCGAATCTTAGCGCCATAGCCAATCCAAACATCATGGCCAACAACAATATCTCCGCGAGTTACAGGGTGCCCTTTCAAAGCACGAAGCTCTCGCCAGGAATCAGGTAAATGGGTGAAAGGGTAAGTAGTAACCCAGTCAGTATGGTGCTCGTACCCTACGAAAAAATGCACCCCTCCTGCAATCGAAGTGCAACGTCCAATCTTGACGCGGGATGACTCTCCCATCCAATGAAGGAAAAACTCATGTCCGTAGCTTAGGGAGCCAATCGTGAGCAGAGGAAAAGGCTCTAAACCGGCGTGAGCAAAATAGGTTTTCTCTTCCGGCTGGGCAGCGTGCTCGATTCGGATGGGCATAGAGATTCAGCCTCAGGATTGACCGGGTACCACTCGGCTGAGGACTTCAGCAGGCTGTTGTCGAGGTTAGACTCAAACGTCAGTGGATTTCCATTCTACCCAATGGCGATTGTGCTGATCTGTGGCCCTGTGCGCTCTGGCAAAAGCCGGCTGGCAGAGGGTTTGGCTGCGGCTTCGGGCTTGCCGGTTATCTACCTGGCTACCGGGCCGAAACCCGATCCCAAGACGGATCCAGAATGGGCAGAGCGCGTTCAACAGCACCGGCAACGGCGGCCTTCCAGTTGGCAGACTTGGGAAACCGGGAGGGACTTGGGGGCAGAACTGCAAAAGTTGCCCCAGCCCTGTTGTGCGCTGGTGGATTCGCTGGGGGGATGGGTGGCGCAGGGCCTAGACTGTCCCTCTTCAGAATGGGATCCCTTGGTGCAATCCTTCTTGGCAACCTTGCAAAGCCATAGAGGGGAGATCCTCCTGGTGTCTGAAGAAGTGGGCTGGGGGGTGGTGCCCGCTTACCCACTGGGGCGGCGGTTTCGGGATCGGATGGGGGAACTGACCCAAAGGCTGGCTCCCCTGGCCGACCAAGTGTTTTTGGTAACGGCAGGTTTTGCCCTGGATCTCACCCGCCTGGGGATCCCAGTGGCGAGCAAGACAGAGCAGAGCTGAGATAAGCTGCATTTGCAAGCCAGATAGCCGTGTCGCTGTGCCGATTACCCTCTACCTTCCTGCCAAGGCCATTCAAACTCTGGATCTCACCCCCGGCCATGAGCTGGTGAAAACCTTGATGGCGGATCCCGTGCGTGCTGCCCAGCAGGTGCAATGCGCCATCGATTGGCCGCGCAGCCCTGAGGATCCGCGGGAGCTGTCCGAGATCCCGGAGGTGCGCCTGTGGTTTATTCGTTGGGATACAGTCTACCCCTGGATGCCCTACTTTCTCAATTGGCGCCAAGGAGAACTCGCCCGTTACGCGGCTATGATGGTGCCCCACCAATTCAACCCTCGGGAGGGCATTGTTTACAACCCAGAAGCGTTGGAGATCTTTGTCTATCAGAAGATCTTTGTGTTGATGCGGTGGTTTAAGCAGCAGAACCTGGGATCCGTCTCCATGCTGCGGGATATGGCTTTGGTGTTTGGCTTCGAGATCCAGCCGGAGTTTCTCGCCCTATGGGAGGCAGAGCCATGAAGGTGATGGTGGCCGACACCTGGCCGGGGATCCCAGGAGCTACGGCAGTGGCCGACGCTTGGCAGCAGGTGGTTCAACGCCCTTGGGGCCGGCTCAGAGTGGATCCCAACCCTTCGGAAGCTCAGCTAAAGGCCCTCTGGCAACAAATCTCCGAGTGGGCAGGAGAAAAAGATCCCCTACTGGTTTTGCCGGGCAGCGTTGCCGATCCCCTGGGGCCAGGCCAAACTTGGGCGGATCTGGCCCATGCGTGGGGGTTGAGCTTGCTGCTGACGCTGCAGCGGGAGGCCGCCCTGAGCCAAGCTGCCGCTTTTGCCGCCCTGTTGCGCCAAGCCAAGGCCCGCGGTTTGGGGTGGGTGCTGATTGGATCCCTGACCGAAACTGGGGATCCCCAAGCCTTGGAAAAGCTGGATGCAACTTTGATCCCGCGCCTGGAAGCCCAAGTAGGAATGCCGGTGTTGGGGAGAATGGCTCTTGATGGGCAGATCCTTTGGGATCCAGATGCCCTGCTGCTCTGCAATGCTGCCCAACCAAGGAACTGAGCGCCACCCACTGATCCCTGCGGCTCGAACCGTTCCTGATACATTCACGCTGAACTCTCCTGAACATGGTTCAGGAA
>NZ_JANSIM010000172.1:0-7446 GCF_047502655.1 Synechococcus sp. R5-12
TTCAGTATAGTTGAGCTTATTATTGACTAGAGTCATGCTCCTTTGATCCCAGACGGGGATCCCTGCGCACCTACCTGAGCATCTTGGCTCGCTCTCGCTGTTTGGATCGGCTGCGCTCTTGGCGGAATCGACAGCGCTCCCTGGAACAGGGCAGAGTGGAATTGCAGGGTAGTCCTGCTGCGGATCCCACCTTGGAGCAGTTGGCTCAAGCGGAACGGGTGACCGAGGTGCAAACGGCCTTGGCCGAGTTGTCCGAAAGTCAACGGCAAGTCTTAAAGATGGCCTATTACGAAGGCATGAGCCAAACGGAAATTGCCAAGCAACTGGATCTGCCTTTGGGAACGGTCAAAGCCAGAGCTCGGCGGGCTCTGCTGCGGCTGCGCGAGTTGTTGGGAGGCCCCTCATGAAAGCCGAATCTGTGTCTCCCGAAGAACTGCAACTGTGGCTGGCAGGCTATGTGCTGGGGGATCTCTCCCCGGAAGAGGCCGACCGGCTGGAGGCATTGCTCAAGCTGCGCCCGGAGCTGCACCGAGAACTGCAGGCTTTGCAACAGGCATTGGAGACAGCCTACGGTATAGAGGAAAAGCAACCTCCCCCCGCCCTGCGGGCTTCTCTGTTGCAGGCGCAGGCAGCCCAACCGATGCACACCCCCACCTGGGTTGCCAAGGGATCCCGTCTCTGGCAGCGGGGCTTGGGGGCAGTGGCCGCAGGCTTGATCGTCGCTTTGGGGCTGGGGAACCTCTACCTGTGGCGCAGGCTGCAGCTAGCCCAGACTCAAGGGATCCCTGCCGAGGTGTTGACTTATGAGTTGCAGCCGACTGCGGAGAACCTGGCCGGCTCGGTCAAGCTTGAGGTGGATCCCCAGCGCTTGCAAGGGCGATTGGTGGCCCAAGGTTTGCCGCCTTTGCCGGAAGGCCGGGTCTATGCCCTGTGGGTGGTGCTGGAACCGGAGGCGCCCTTTACCACCGATAGGGCGGGGGCCGTTCTCGTGGCAGCTTTTCCGGTGGATGAAACAGGAAATCGCCAACAGGAGCTGCGCCTACCGCCGGTGTTTGAATCTACAGAATGGGTGCGGGCTGTGGCCATTACCGAAGAGGATGGCAATCGTCCCCAAGAGCACGAAGGATCCCCCTTGTGGATTTCCGGCTAGGGAAAGCATCGGCAGGCCCATGGATTGGCGTGGCCTGATGGCGTAAATAGGCGATTATTATGCAGATTGATATCCACCCAGTCTTGTGACCCAGACAGAAAACCTTAAGATAAAAGTCGCCACCCGGCGAAGAACTCGGAGGCTACCCCATGGGCGAAGCAAAGCGCCGTAAAACCCGCATCAGCCAAGATCCCGACCAAGAGCTGGTGTTTCCCAACCTCAAAGACATTCCCCTCACCAAAGGGCAAGCTCGCGCGATCTACAATTGGACAACCCGTGGTGCTTGGGCAGGCATTATTCTGCTGGCGATTGTTTGGGTTGTGATCCGATTTGTGGGGCCTGCCTTGGGCTGGTGGCATCTGGTCGGCTGAGCCTGTCGGATCCCCTTTAGCATCCTTTGGAGTTTCCGTCTATGCGCTCTTATCTGGCAGCCGCCATTCAAATGACCAGCATTCCCGATCTGGCCAGCAACTTGCAGCAGGCGGAAGAGTGGATCGACTTTGCAGTGCGCCAGGGGTGCGAGCTGGTGACGCTACCGGAAAACTTTGCCTTCATGGGGCCGGAAGCCGAGAAAGCCCGCCTTGCCCCCGAGATTGCGGAGCGGGCTGAGGAGTTTCTGAGCAAGATGGCCCAGCGCTACCAGGTATTTATTTTGGGAGGAGGGTATCCTGTGCCGGATGGGCAGGGCAAAGTTTACAATACCGCTGCCCTCTACAGCCCTGACGGCAAAGAGCTGGCCCGCTATCGCAAAATCCACCTGTTCGATGTCAATCTGCCCGACGGCAATACCTACCGCGAGTCGAATACGGTGGTCAGCGGAGATGAGGTGGTCACCTGCGAGCAAGAGCAACTGGGGAACCTCGGTTTGTCGGTCTGCTACGACGTACGCTTTCCAGAGCTGTACCGATCCCTGGTGGATCGCGGAGCCCAGATTTTGCTCATCCCTGCCGCCTTCACGGCCTACACGGGTCGGGATCACTGGCAGGTTTTGCTGCAATGCCGGGCCATTGAGAACACCTGTTACGTGATAGCCCCCGCCCAGGTGGGCACCCACTACGAGCGGCGACAGTGTCACGGCCATGCCATGATCGTGGACCCCTGGGGGACTATCTTGGCGGATGCGGGTGGCGAAAAACCGGGGGTGGCCATTGCTGAAATTAACCCAGAGCGTTTCCAGTTGGTCAGGCGGCAGATGCCTTCCCTACAACACCGTCGGCTGGCCTGCACCGTCACCCGCTAGGGATCCGCTATGCCATCCCCTTGGCCTGCGCTGATTCTCTACAGCAAGCCCGGCTGCCACCTGTGCGAAGGCTTGGCCGATAAGTTGCGGCAAATCCCTGAGATCACCCTGTTGGAAATCCGCGACATCACCTCCAACCCGAGTTGGTGGGAGCAATACCAACTGAAAGTTCCCGTGCTCACCCTGGCAGGGGATCCCGAGCGACCTTTGCCACGTCCTTCCCCTCGGCTGACGGTGAGCCAGTTGCGGGCTTGGCTTGAGAAACAGCTCCGTTGAATTTCTCCTGCTGCTGCCGGAGCTTTCTCTGCCATGCCTATGGAGAGAGCAGCGATTCGCTGCGGGCGGTGTAGCCGGCTTGACGCAGGGCTTCAACGGCGGCTTGGGCATTGTTAACCCAAAATTGGGATCCCATTCTCACCCAAAGGGTATGGGGATGGGCGGTGATGGCAGCCACGACAGGAATGCGATTTTCTTCTTTGGTTTCCGAGCGTTGGCGGGCGATCAAGGTTTGTAAACGATATCGATCCTCCAGTGTCCCGGCAGAGTCGAGAGGGATCTCCACCGTTACCCAGCTAACAGATTCAATCGGTTGTAAATCTTCCACAATCAGTTGCACCTGTTCATCCCGCTGATCCACTTTGGCCCAGACCCACAGCCGTTGATCCACCTCCAGGCGACCTCGCAAACGTTCGTAGGTTTTGGGAAAGATCACCGCTTCACAACTGCCGGTGAGATCTTCCAGTTGCAAAATGGCCATGCGATCCCCTTTCTTGGTTGTGACATTTTTAATGGCAGTCACCAGGGCGAGAACGCCCACAGAGGCATCGGCTGCGCAGCCGCCCAAGTCAGCTAGGTTTACAGGGGCCAGCAGCCGCGCTTGCTCCTGAATGCGCCGCAGCGGATGATCCGAGACATAAAACCCCAGCAGCTCCCGTTCTAGCCTCAACTTTTCCTGAGGTGGAAAATCTTCAGTAGCCGGCCCACGCGGAGCCTCCACAAATCCATTGCCGGCGCTGCTATTGCTCCCCAATAGATCGAACAAGCTGGCTTGGCCGATGGCTTTGGACTTGGCTCGCTGCGCTGCCCAACTGAGGATGGGATCCAAATCGGCAATTAGTTGTTTACGATTTCCAGAAATACAATCAAAAGCGCCCGCACAAATCAGGGCCTCCAGGGCACGACGGTTAACAATGCGCAGATCCACCCGCTGGCAAAAATCCGCCAGAGAGGTGAAGGGGCCATCAGCTTGACGGGCAGCCAAAATGTTTTGAATGGCCCCCTCCCCTACATTCTTCACTGCCCCCAGACCAAACAAAATGCTGGATCCCTGGGGAGTAAAGTCCATTCCAGAACGGTTGATATCCGGCGGCTGAATTTGGATCCCAATTGACAAGCAATAGGTAATGTAGCGCTGTACCTTGTCCTGATCTCCCCCCACAGAAGAGAGCAAGGCTGCCATATATTCCGTTGGGTAATTGGCCTTGAGGTAAGCTGTTTGAAAAGTAATCAACCCATAGGCAGTAGAATGCGATTTATTGAAGCAATACTCGGCAAAAGCAACCATTTGATCAAACAATTCTGTGGCAACTTCTTGGCTTACACCCCGCTTGGCTGCCCCCTGCACAAATTGCTCGCGGTGTTTCTCCATCTCGGAGACTTTCTTTTTCCCCATCGCTCGCCGCAGCAGATCGGCTTGGCCTAAGGTGTATCCGGCCATGTCTTGGGCAATGCGCATGATCTGTTCCTGGTAGAGGATGGCTCCGTAGGTATCCTGAAGAATGGGCTTGAGGAGTTCGTGGGCATAGGTTACCGGTTTGCGACCGTGCTTGCGATCGATAAAGTCGGGGATCATGCCCGTATCCAATGGGCCTGGCCGGTACAAGGCCAATACTGAAGAAATATCTTCCAGGTTGGAAGGTTTGAGCTCCCGCACCACCTGCTTCATGCCAGAAGATTCCAGTTGGAAGATCCCTTCCAGCTCTCCCTTTTCCAAAAGCTGGTAGGTTTTCTTGTCGTCTAGGGGTAGGTTATCCAGATCTATATTGACGCCATTGTGTTCTCGGATCAGTTCCACTGCCCGCTGAATCATCGTCAGGTTGCGCAGACCCAAAAAGTCCATCTTCAGCAAGCCCAAAGACTCGATATCTTCCATCGAGTACTGGGTGATAATTTGGCCTTCATTGTTGTACTGCAGAGGCACGATCTCATCTAAGGGATCCTTAGCAATCACCACACCGGCAGCGTGAACCCCGAAGGTTTTGTTGGTACCTTCCAGCAAGCGCGCCAGCTCGATCCAGCGGTGGGTGGTTGGGTCTTTCTCGTATTTTTCTTTGAACTCTGGAGCGGGAGTATCCTCGCCAATCATCTCTTCCAATTTTGCGGGCTTGCCTCGGGATACCGGGATCAATTTCGCCATTTTGTCGGCTTCTGAGTAGGGAATGTCTAAGACTCGACCGACATCTTTGAGAATGGCTTTAGAGGTCATGCGGTTAAAGGTGATGATCTGGGCAACTCGCTCTTGGCCGTATTTGCGGGTCACATAGTCGATCAGCTCTCCCCGCCGCTCGATGCAAAAATCCGTATCGATATCCGGCATCGATTGACGTTCTGGATTGAGAAATCGCTCAAACAGTAGGCCGTATTTAACCGGGTCAATGTTGGTAATTTGTAGGGCATAGGCCACCAGGGATCCTGCTGCCGAGCCTCGCCCCGGCCCCACCGGGATCCCCTGCTCGCGGGCATAGCGAACATAGTCCCAGACCACCAGGAAATAGCTGGAGAAGCCCTTTTGTTGGATGATGTTCAGCTCAAAGCGCAGGCGCTCCTGGTAGTTTTGGGGGATCTGATCCGGCTGAGCAACACCGCAGCGCTTCGCCAGCCCCTGCCAGGCCAATTCTGTGAGATAGCTATCGGCAGAATGGCCCGGTGGAACCGGGTAGTCGGGCATGCGCATTTCCCCAAATAGGTCATAGCCCTCGATCTTTTCCAGCACCTTCAGGGTGTTGGCGATGGCCTCGTCAATTACCTCCTGTTCCAAATGGTCACGGCAGAGACGGCGCATCTCTTCTGGGCTTTTCAGGTATTCGGTTCCGGTGTAGCGAAGGCGATTTTT
Source organism: Synechococcus sp. R5-12 (assembly GCF_047502655.1). Lineage (NCBI taxonomy): Bacteria > Bacillati > Cyanobacteriota > Cyanophyceae > Synechococcales > Synechococcaceae > Synechococcus > Synechococcus sp. R5-12. The sequence continues at coordinate 5,503 of NZ_JANSIM010000172.1, forward strand.
TTCAGTAAGGGATTTGCCTGTTTGAATGCAGAGCAGCGCATCGTGGGCCTCTACATCCCAGCAGGAAATAAAATGGCTATCGTTGGTGAGGATGATCGGGATCCCCAATTCGCGGGCGATGCGCACCAACTGCACATTGACAAAGCGATCTTCTTGATAACCGTGATCCTGAATTTCGATGTAATAATCATCCCCAAACTGCTCTTGGTACCAAGCGGCAACTTCACGGGCAATTTCTGGCCGCCGCTGCAAAATAGCTTGAGGCACTTCTCCTGCCAAGCAGCCGCTGGTGACGATCAGCCCTTCTTTGTATTGCACCAAATACTCTTTGTTGATGCAGGGGCGAGAGAAAATCCCTTTCCCTTGAATGCCATGTAGATGGGAAATGGTGGTTAGCTTCACTAAGTTTTTGTAGCCCTGGGTATTTTTGGCCAGAACCACTTGGTGATACTTGGGGTACTTGCGGCTTTTGTCACGGATATCGCCGTTGATTACATACATTTCATTGCCGATGATTGGAGTAATCCCTTTGCTTTTACACAGTTTCACCAGCTCCAATGCCCCATACATGACACCGTGATCCGTCAGGGCCAGCCCCGGCAAACCCATAGCCACCACCTGCTCGATCAGACGCGGCAATTGGCTGGCGCCATCCAAGAGGCTGTATTCGCTGTGGAGATGCAAAGGAACAAAAGACATGGCAACGCTATGGATAGTGGGATCCCTTTAACCTTAACTCAGCGTGTCCATTTCTCGACTGCCTGCAGATGCCGCTACAGTAAAGTCAGCTGATGTTTTTTCCCTTTTCTTGAATCTATGGATGCTCCCATTCGCCTCACCCAGTACTCCCACGGCGGTGGCTGCGGCTGTAAAATTGCCCCGGCCCTGCTGCAACAAATTCTTAAGGATGTGCCCCTGCTATCCCCAAATCCGGCTTTGTTGGTGGGAGCTGAAACCAGCGATGATGCGGCTGTCTATCAACTAAACGACCACCAAGCCCTAATTTTGACCACCGACTTCTTCATGCCGATTGTGGATGAGCCGGTGGATTTTGGTCGGATCGCGGCGACCAATGCCCTTTCCGATGTCTACGCGATGGGGGGCACTCCCATTCTGGCTTTGGCGGTTTTGGGCATGCCGGTCAATACCCTGCCGATGCAGGCCATCCAAGGGATCATGGCCGGAGGGATCCAGGTTTGCCAAGAAGCCGGGATCCCTTTGGCAGGGGGGCACTCCATCGATTCGCCGGAGCCCATCTTCGGCTTGGTGGCAGCAGGTTTGGCCCATCCACACCACATTCGCCGCAATGCCACTGCCCAACCTGGGGACGATCTGATCCTGACCAAGCCGCTGGGGATCGGGGTGATGACCACCGCTCTGAAAAAGGGTCAGCTCAGTGCGGCAGGCTACGCGGAAGTTTTGCAGGTGATGACCCAGCTGAATCGCATCGGCTCGCAACTGGCCCAGCGACCGCAAGTTCACGCCATGACGGATGTAACAGGGTTTGGCCTGGTGGGACACTTGCTGGAAGTCTGTCGCGGCTCGGGGGTGGGGGCCAGTTTGGATCTGGCTTCCATTCCGTTTTTGGCAGAAGCGCTCTCGCTGGCAGAGGCGGGGATCTTTCCAGGGGCGGCTCGTCGCAATTGGCAGGGCTATGAGGGGGTACAGGCAGAATCCCTGCCCGAGTGGCAGCAACTGCTGCTGGCAGATCCCCAAACCAGCGGGGGCTTGCTGGTGGCGGTGGATCCCGGCTACACCTCAGACCTCTTGCAAGAGCTGCACAGTGCCGGTTACCCCTACGCCCGTCGCATTGGCCGATGCCAAGCTGGAGACACCAGAATCCATGTTACCGGCAAGATCAGCCTCAGCCCAGCGGCAGCCTGAAGAAGACCCTCTGGCAATACTGATACATTCACGCTGAACTCTCCTGAACATGGTTCAGGA
>NZ_JANSIM010000024.1:0-8944 GCF_047502655.1 Synechococcus sp. R5-12
TCCTGAACCATGTTCAGGAGAGTTCAGCGTGAATGTATCAGCACAATGAATCCCGTTCCTCTCTATGTGGCGGCAACAGCTCACGGGTTTGGGCACGTTACCCGTCTGGCGGCGGTCGTGAATGCTTTGCTGCGGCGGGATCCCCATGTTCTGCCCATCTTTGTTACGCCGGCTCCCCGCTGGCTCCTGGAGCGCTATGTAGAGGGGAAGTTTCTCCATCGGCCGCGGGCGTTGGATGTGGGGGTGGTGCAGCCGGATGGGCTGCAAGCGGATCTGCCGGCTACGTTGGCTGCCCTCAAGGCGTTTAAAGCCAGCGCTGCGGAGCTTGTTCGAGAAGAAGCGGATTTCATTCGAGCCCAGGGGGTGCCTTTGGTGTTGGCGGATGTGCCGCCCATTGCTGCGGCGATTGCCCAGGCTGCTGGGATCCCTTGCTGGATGGCCAGTAATTTTGGCTGGGATTTCATCTACCAAGAATACGGCCCTGAGTTTCAACCGTTTGTGGCCTGGGTTCGGGAGCTCTATAGGCAATGTGACCTTCTGTTTCGCCTGCCCTTTAGCGAGAGCATGGTCGCGTCAGCGGTGCGGAGCACTAGCGCTTTTCCGCGTCAGCAGGAGGTGGGGCTGACGGGATCGGATCCCCGCTACCCACCAGAAGAGGTCGCCGCCCAGTTGGGGTTACACCCGGATCAACCCAGGGCTTTGTTCACCTTTGGCGGGCTAGGGGTACGGGGGTTTCCTTACGAGCGGCTCCAAGATTTTCCCGACTGGCAGTTTCTCACCTTTGATCCGGAAGCTCCCCCCTTGCCCAACTTGCGGGTTTTGGATGGGCGGGTGTGGCGACCGGTGGATGTGATGCCCCTCTGCCGCTGGGTGGTGTCCAAGCCGGGCTATGGCACTTTGGCGGAGGCCCTGCGCAGCCGCACACCTATGGCCTGTGTTACCCGCTCTGGGTTTGCTGAGTCACCGTTGCTGGTTGAGGGTTTGCGGCGCTATGGCTGGCATCGCATTCTCTCGCCAGAGGAGTTTTTTCAAGGATCCTGGGACTTTTTGCGGGATCCCGCCCACCCACCCCAGAGGCCGGATGGATTGGATCTGCAGGGGAATGAAACCCTGGCTGCTGCCTTAGAGGCATTCCTGCGGGGAAGGGATGCCGGGTAGCATAAAGGGCAGCTTCCTGCAGCGGATCCCATGGCCAGCAGCTCGACAGAATCTCTGCGGCAACTGTACGAAGAATTGCCCTACCCCAATGTGGCGATTGAGGCCTCGGGCCGCAACGCCATTGACGGGTTGTACCGCCTAAGTTTGACCACCGCCCAATACGCCCGCACCCGCGCCATTGTGCCCAGCGAAGGCGCTCTCATTTTGAATGCTGGCTGCGGCTCGGGCTGGGAAACGTTGATCTTGGCGGAGGCCAATCCGGGGGCGCGGCTGGTGGTGTGCGACCTGTCGGCAGAGTCGGTACGGGTGACGGAGCGACGCTTGCGCTACCACGGTTTCGGAGAGGTGGAGTTGTATGTTCTCGACCTGTTGGATATCGAACAGTTGGGGTTGGAATTTGACTTCATCAGCCTTAACGATGTGCTCTATCTGCTGGACGATCCGGTGGCGGGGCTAAAAGCCCTCAAGCGGGTTCTCAAACCTGACGGGATCCTGCGGGCCAACCTGCACCACGCCTACCAGCGGGAGGTGATCTTTCGCCTACAAGAGGCGTTTCGGCTGCTGGGGCTGTTTGATCTACCCACTCCTGAGGCCTGTCAGCGGGTACGGGAATTCATGGCCAGTTTGGCCTCGGACGAAATGCGGGCAGCCCTGCGCTGGAACCCTGAGATCTACAAAGACGACACCAACATCCGGGCCAACTACCTCTTGCCAGGAGACAAGGGCTTCCTGATCCCCGACCTGATGCGCATGCTCGAGGAAGCTGAGCTGGGCCTGGTTTGTCTGGTGGACTATGCCGACTGGGATCCGGCGCTTTTGTTCAAAGAGAGGGCCATGCCCCCCTGGCTGCAAGCCGAGCTGGACAAACTCTCGCCTGCGGATCAAAATCACTTTTATGAGCTGATCTACCCCAACCATCGCCTCATTGACTTTTGGGCGGAACACCCCGGCTCTTCCTTGGTCTTGCCCTGGAGCGACGCCGATTGGCTGGGGGGCAGAGTGCAGCTCAACCCCATCCTGGCCGACAACGTCGAATTTCGCCAAAACTTTGCCAAAGCTCACGAGAAAAAGCTGGAGTTTGCTATGAATTGGCCGGGATCCAGCTATGGGCGCCTGACCATCTCAGCCCCTCAGATGGCCTGGCTGGGATCCCTGTTGCAGGGGCCAACGGCAGTGAAAGCCTTGATTGAGCAAGCGGCCCAGGTCAACAAGTTAGAGCTGGAAGCGGCCCGGGAGGAAGTGCTCACCTACCTGGCAGGGCTGGAGTCGTTTTTGTTTGTGATGTTGGATCCTGCACCCGTTCCAGGAGAAGGAGTTTTTCCAATCGCTTGAGATCCCCGAGCCTTTCTCCCAAGGGTAGAGGGAAGCCAATGGGCCGGTTCACGGCAACTTGGAACGACTATTGAGGGATTGAGGCTCTGCCGGGCTGCAAGAACGGTCTTGGGCAGATGTCAGATGGGGAGGGATCCCTCTCTAGCGATCCACCAGGCGCAGCTCGAAGGTGAGGATGTTGGCGGCCAAAATCTCCAAAGCCCCGCCCTCAATGAGGTCGCGAGTGAGGGCAGCCCCGGAGCCACTTTGTTGGATCAATTCGCGGCTGCGGCGCACCGTCTCCTGTCGCTGGGGGTCGTCCACAACCACCTGCCGCTGATTGGACAGGCTGAGGCGATAGAAATTGGGCAGATCCCCCCGGGTGGCATCAATGGCCAGATTGGTCTCTTCAGGGGCTACGCGGAAGGGGGCACGGGCGGTGAGCAGAGCCACCTGGATATCTTGGTCTCGCCCATCAAGGCCCTGCAGCTCGGATATATCGATCTGGAAGTTGAGGGTATCGCGGTCGCGGGTGAGGCGATTGACCCGTACCTGGTTAAAGCCGACGGCAAACTCTCGTTCCGGCTCTCCAAACCGCTGGATGGTGGCTTGCAAGACCGACTCTTCGTTGAGGGGGGTAACCCGAATGAGGTAATCCCAGTCCCGCACAAAGGTGTACTCGTTGAGCCCCACACGGACGTTGGGATCCACCAAGTTGGCGGTAGGGCCAGGGCTGCCGGCCCGGCTGAGAGCTACCATGTACCAGTAGTTGGGGCTGATGGGCAAACCCAGGGTCATGCGTACTTCCAGCACTGGCCGCGCCCAAGCGGCAACAGCTGTGAGAGCCGTTATGGCCATGGCTCCCAAGCAACTCCACAGCCAGCGCTGAGGAGGAAAATTAAGCTGCGGCGGGCAAGAGCAAGTGATGGCTGGGGTTCTCATTCAAGCCTCTTCAACTCTCCGGCAGGTGGCGGCAGCCTGAACTCCTTTCCTGCTCACTCTGGAACAGTCTAGCCAGGAATGGCGTGCCCTCAACAGGGGATCCCAAGGGTCGGCGGCGGAGCGCCAGCAGAAGTTTTCGTTAAGCAGTGATGATTCGGTGTGGAGGATGGCTATGCGCATTGCTCAGATTGCCCCTTTGCATGAGAGTGTGCCCCCCAAGCTCTACGGCGGCACCGAGCGAGTTGTGTCTTGGCTCACCGAAGAGCTGGTGCGGCGGGGGCATGAGGTGACGTTGTTTGCCAGCGGCGACTCCCAAACCCAGGCTCGCCTCATCCCCTTTCGGGAGCGGGCTTTGCGTTTGGATCCCACGGCCATCGACACAGTGGCTCCTCATGTTTTGATGGTCGAGAAAGCCTTTCAGATGGCCGACGAGTTTGACATTATCCACGGCCACATCGACTACTATCCCTATGCCCTGGCCCGTCGCCACCCGCAGGTTTCTTTTTTGGCCACCCTACACGGGCGACTGGACATTCCGGAGCTGCAGCCCCTCTACACCGAGTTTCAGGACATTCCGGTGGTCTCCATCTCCAACGCCCAGCGGCTGCCGCTGCCCCAGGCCCGCTGGGTGGGGACGGTCTACCACGGCTTGCCCCTGGATCTCCACCGTTTCTATCCAGAAAAGGGGGACTACCTGGCCTTTTTGGGCCGGGTCTCCCCGGAAAAAGGGCTGGACACGGCTATTGAAATTGCGGCGCGGGCAGGGATGCCGCTGAAGGCTGCTATCAAGATCGATGCGGTGGATCGCCAGTACTACGAGTTAGAAATTAAGCCTTTGGCCAGTCGCCACCCCAATGTGGAGATCATAGGGGAAATCACCGACCAAGAGAAAAGCGAGTTTTTGGGCAAGGCCTGTGCGGTGCTGTTTCCCATCCGCTGGCCGGAGCCCTTTGGGCTGGTGATGATTGAAGCGATGGCCTGTGGCACGCCGGTAATTGCCACCCGTTTTGGCTCAGTACCCGAGGTAATGGCCGACAGGCGCTCCGGCTTTATTGTCGACTCGGTGGAGGAAGCAGTGGAGGCTGTGGAGAAGGTGGGATCCCTAAGCCGAGCCGGGGTGCGGCAGGTGTTTGAGGAGCGGTTTAGCGTGGAGAGGATGGTGTCGGACTATGAGGCTCTCTACCACCAACTGGTAAACGAGCGGCAACTGGCCTCGAGGACGGCAGCCTAGCCTATTAGGGCCCTTGGAAAGCGGTGTCGACTATCGCCGCCATCTGAGCTGAACCTTGCTCCCTCTCTCTTTCGGTTGCATGAGAATCGAAAACAAGAGATCGAGATGGCAGAAGACATCATCCAAATTCAAGATCAGTACTACATCCGGGCCAGCGCCTCTTGGGTGGAGGCACGCTCTCATGTTCTCAAGCATGACAACTGCTTTGCCATCTTTGACCGGCGAGGGAACATGCGCCCCCTCGGCATCCGGGATCATGGCCTCTTCCGGGACGACACCCGCTTTTTGTCCCGCTGGGTGTTGGACTTGCAGGGAAAGCAGTTCCTGCTGCTCAGCTCAGAGGTGCGGGAAGACAAAGATATTTTGGCGGTGGATCTGACCAACCCGGAGTTCACCACCTCAGAGGGGCAGTTTATCGGTCAAGATACCCTGCATGTTCTACGGACTACTTTTTTGTGGAACAACGTTGCCTACGAGCGCATTCGCATTCACAACTACGGCTCGGAGCCGTTTCGCGTGCCGATTACCCTGCGCTTTGAGGCAGACTTTGCCGATATTTTTGAGATCCGGGGCATCCGACGGGCCCAGCGGGGTCAAGTGCTGCCGGCCCAGGTGACCCCCGAGAGGGTGGTTCTTCGCTACCGCGGCTTAGATGGAGTGGAGCGGCAAACCCAGTTGCAATTTTTGCCGGCGCCGGAGCTAGTGTCGGAGAAGCTGGCGCAGTGGTGGGTGCCTTTGGCCCCGCAGGAGGAACGGGATTTGGAGCTGAGGGTGATCTGCAGCTACGGCGGGGAGGAGATTGCCCCTTTGACCTACCAGGAGGCTCTGCAGGCGGAGCGGGAGCAAAGGGCTTCCTTGCGGGCGCAAGCCCACTGGATCGACACCGGCAATGCTCAGTTTAACGATTGGCTCAACGCCTCGCGGGATGACCTGCTGATGATGCTCACCCGCACTCCCTACGGGCTTTATCCCTATGCGGGGGTGCCCTGGTTTACCACGGTCTTCGGGCGAGATGCCCTGATCACCGCCTTGGCTACTCTTTGGTGGTTCCCGGACTTGGCCCGAGGGGTGTTGCTCTATCTGGCGGCCCATCAGGCCCAGGAGGTGGATCCCAGCCGCGATGCCGAGCCTGGCAAGATCCTGCACGAGCAGCGGCGCAGCGAGATGGCCAAAACCCGCGAGATCCCCTTTGGCAATTATTTCGGCAGCATTGACTCCACCCCTCTGTTTGTGGTGTTGGCAGGACGCTATGTGCAGCGCAGCGGCGATCTCGAGCTGTTGCGGCAGTTGTGGCCCCATATCGAGGCAGCCCTGAGATGGATGGACACCTACGGGGATCCCGATGGGGATGGCTTTCTGGAGTACGCGGGCAAAGCTCACCGGGGCCTGCGCAACCAAGGCTGGAAGGATTCTGAAGATGCCATCTTCTACCCGGACGGATCCCTGGCAGAACCCCCCTTGGCCCTGTGCGAGGTGCAGGGCTATGCCTACGAAGCTAAGCAGTTGGCAGCAGAGATGGCCGAGCTGCTGGGGCGGCAAGAGCAAGCAGCCCAGTTGCGACAACAAGCGGAAAAGCTGCAGCAGCAGTTTTGGGATCACTTCTGGTGCGAAGAGTTGGGGGGCTATGCCCTGGCTTTGGATGGCCAGAAGCAACCCTGCCGGGTGCGCAGCTCCAACATGGGCCACTGTCTGTTTTCGGGGATCGCCCATCCCGAGCACGCCGCCCGCATTGCCCGGCAACTGCTGGAGCCAGCTTTCTTCAGCGGCTGGGGGATCCGCACGGTGCCGGAGGGAGAGGGCCGCTACAACCCCATGTCCTACCACAACGGCTCCATCTGGCCCCACGACAACGCCTTGATTGCCGCAGGCTTATCTCGCTATGGCTTCAAGGGCGAAGCGGTGCGGGTTTTGACGGCGCTGTTCGATGCCAGCCAGTTTTTGGAGCTGAAGCGGTTGCCGGAGCTGTTTTGCGGTTTTGGTCGTCGACAGCGGGAGGGCCCCACCCTTTATCCGGTGGCCTGTCTGCCCCAGTCTTGGGCGGCGGCCAGTGTGTTTTTGCTGCTGCAGGCTTGTCTGGGGCTGGAGATCGACGGGCTGGCTCAACGGGTACATTTAACCAAGCCCACTCTGCCCCTGTGGCTGCCCCATGTCATTCTTGAGAATGTGCAGGTGGGCCAGGGATCCCTGGACATCGGTCTCTATCTGCAGTCAGGAGGGGTGGGGATCACCGTCCTCAGGAGTGTGGGGGACGTGGAATTGACGGTGAAATAATTGCAAAATCCAAGACGTCCACAACACAACCTACAACTGAGTTTCACCTGCCAAATGTGGCGATAGGGACACAGCTCAACGGTTCAAACGGCTCATCTCACATCAGAAGCCCTACTCTTGAATGTAGAGCTGATCTAAATTCCACAAGGGCCCCAGAATAGGTCGGGGATCCACCCCTTGAATGCGGTTGCGCAGGGCTGAGAGAACCAGGGGGTTAAAAGTGCCGATTTGGGGCAGTTGTTCCTGAATGATGATTTGAAACCGGTCGTAGAGGGCTTTGCGCTTCTCAAACTCCAGTTCCCGCACCCCTTCAATAAAGATGCGGTCGATCTCCCGTTCCCAATCGCTCACCTCAACCCCTTCTGCCGGGTTGCCGGGCAAATCTCCCAGATTAAAGAGGTGCAAACGGCCGTCGCTGCGCCAGATGTTGGAGCCGTTGTTGGGCTCGGTGCCGCCGCCACCAAAGCCCAGCAGCAGGGTTTCCCAGTCGCGGCTATCGGTGCGCTGCACCAGGGTGTTGAAGGCGATGGGGGTAAAATCAACGGTGATGCCGATCCGCTCCAGATCAGCTTTGATCAACGCGCCGGTGGCCTCCCGCTGATTGTTGCCGGCGTTGGTGAGCAAGGTGAAACGGACACGGTTGCCCTCGGAATCCCGCAGGTGGCCCTCAGCATCATAGGTGTATCCGGCATCGAGGAGCAGTTGCCGCGCTTTTTCAGGGTTGTAGTCGTAGGTGGGCAAGCCCTCTTCGGGGCTGAGGTAGAAAGGGCTGGCGGGGGAGAAAACCGAGTGCTGGATCTCGCCCAACCCTTGCAGAACGCTATCTACGTAAAACTGCCGGTTCATGGCATGGGCCACCGCCCTGCGGAAGTTCAAATCGTTGAACCAGCGGCTTTTGACGGGATCCACAAAGGGCCGCCCGGTCTGGGGATCGCGGGCGCGGCTGAGGTTGAAGGCAAAGAAATTGTTGTTCAATGTCTGGCCGAGATTGTAGATGGTGAACTGATCCCGTTCTTCTTCCCGCTTCAAGAGCTGAAAATCTCTCCCCCGCACCGAAAACACGTCGGTCTCGCCGGAGCGAAACTGCAGCAGCGCGGTGTCCTCTGAGTCCACAATGCGCAGGATTACCCGTTCAATGCGCGGGATCCCTTCCCCTTTCCAGTAATAGGGGTTGGGCCGGTACACCAGCCGCTGGCCGGGGGTGTATTCCTGCAAGATATAGGGGCCGGCCCCCACCAACTCCTGCACCGGCGTGTCGATACCCCAGGTTTGCAAGAAAAGGGGGTTGCCCTGGCTGTCCACCTGCTCGACGGTGGGCTCGAGGATGTGCTTGGGCAAAATGGGGGATCCCGCCTGCAGCAGAAAGGGAGCGAAGGGCTCCGGCAAAACGAACTCAATCCGCCGCTCGTCCAGCGCCCGCACCTGAGGCAATGCTCCGGCTTCTCCAATTCGCTTCACATCCCGCGCAGAAGTCGGGATCCGCTCGTTGAAGATGATGCGGTTAAAGGTAAAGTCCACATCTGCTGCTGTCAGAGGCTCTCCATCCGACCAGCGCAGCCCCTCCCGCAAGGTAAAGACATAGCGCAAGCTGTCCTCAGACACTTCCCAGCCTTCCGCCAGCTCCGGTTTGGGCAAGAGGGTATCCTCATCCAAGGTGACCAAGCCCGCCTCCAGGTAGGCGATGGCGTCGCGGCTGGAGCTTTCGGCGGCCAAATAGGTGTTGAAGGTTTTGGGATCTGAAGTCACTGTGGCGATCAAATGGGGCGGGCGGGCAGGGGCAGCACAGGCACCAAGCCAGAGCAGGAGGATCCCTAGTAGAGAGACAAAAAGGTTCCTCCTGAGTCGGTTTGCCGAGGTGTTGTTTTGGCCCGCCATTTCTTTTGCCAAGTCGTTGTTCCAAGCAAGTTTGGGACGGCTCGCCCGCATCCCGCGCCCTGTGGCCCAAGCGCTCCGCGCTGCTGAGGCCCTCACCCCCAGCCCTTCTCCTAGAGGAGCATGACTCTAGTCAATAATAAGCTCAACTATACTGAA
>NZ_JANSIM010000173.1:0-3216 GCF_047502655.1 Synechococcus sp. R5-12
AAGCCCGCTCCGTACCGCCTAGCGGTTGGTGTCGGGTAGTTTACGTCACAGCCGACTGGGATCCCTGACAAGCAAAAGATGGGCTTGCCTTGGCCGGAGTCGATAACGCTGGAAAAGGCTGGCACAGAGATTTGCCAAGGCAGTTCGGATGGCACTAGAGTAGCGTCAAGTCTTTTGCCAGCCCGTTGTCCTTTGCAAGTGTCTTTGTGAGGTCATCATGCCGCTTATCCCACAGGGGTTGCGCCCCCATCGTCGTCTCCTCTGGGCAGGGATCCCGTTAGCTGGTGCTTTGGCCTTGGGGGCCTGCTGGAGCAACCCCACAGGTGCTGAAGTCGAGTCTCCCACATCGACTCAGAATCCCTTCCCCCCCATCCCCACTCCACCGCCGCCGCTGCCTTCCCCAAGCGGGACGCCGGGCCTTCCCCCTTGGTGGCCCCGCGCCCAATCGCCGCAGTGGGAAGATTCTCCTTACGCTTCGGTCTTGTCCGGCTTTTTGCAAGGATTGGCGGCCCAAGGGGGAGCGCTCTCTCAACAGGGGATCCTGCTCTGGACGCCGGAAGGGGAGCTGTTGGCGGAGCATGGGCTGGATCGACCTTTGCCGGTGGGAGCCTTGGATCAGTTGGCCATCAGCTTGATGGCCCTGGAGACTTGGGGTTACGAGCATCGCTTTGAGACCCGCTTCTACACCACAGGCCATCTTTTGGGCCATCGCTTGACGGGAGATTTGATCCTGGTGGGTGGCGGGGATCCCTATTTCACGGAAGCGAATGTGGCAGAGCTGGCCCACCATTTGCATAGCCTCAACATTCGCCAGATCGACGGGGATGTGAAGGTGTTGCCCCCCTTCCGTTTGCTGGGCCAACCCGATCCTTTGGGCGGCGCTCAGCGTTTGGCAGAACTCCTCAGCAATACTCAACAACCCCATCCGGTTGTCATTCGCGGCTCGGTGTCAGTCCTAACAGCCCTCCCCGCGGACGCCCACTGCCTGGCCAGCTACACCTCGCTACGGCTGGGATCCCTGTTGCAGATCCTCAATGGCAGCAACGACCGAGCCATGGCAGAAGCCCTGTTGGCGGAACTGGGGGGCGAAACAGCCCTGCTGGAGTACCTGCGGCAGCGGTTGGTGGCTCAGCCCATTTCCCGCCTGGATTCCCAAATGGCCCCCGCCGAGCAAGACATTCGCCTGGGGCAAAGAGGGCGAGCGCTGTACCTTTCCCCCCGCGCCCTAGCTCATCTCTGGGAACACCTGGTAGATTTCACAGATGGGGATCCGACTCGGATCTTGCCCAGAGCGGGCACTGGCCACAGCACCCTGCGGGCGCGCACCTTGCCCCCAGGCACGGCTGCTCAGGTGGGATCCGCTGCGGATCGGCTGATGACGATGGGGCAGCTGCCGAATGGCATCCACTTTGTCCTGCTCAACCAAGGTCCTGACCTGGGCATTTTGCGCCAGCAACAGGATCAGTTTCTGCAGGATGTGGTGGCCATTTCTGAGCCTCTCCGCCGCTAATGCTGACCTCAATTCGAACTTAATTTGAGATACAGCTCTCCCCCCACTTTCCCCATAGGAGGCGGAAGCTCAAGACCCCAGAGCCCCACAGGTTAGGAACAGGGTCAATTCATTTAAGAATGAGACGGCCCTGCAGCTAAGAAGGCATGGAGGTAGACCTCAGGAGGAAGCTTAGACCTGAGAGAGAGTCATAGGGTATGTCCAGGAAGGGAGCAGTTGCACGGATGAACAAGGTTAGTCGTGCAACAGTTTATCGCTGGCTGAACCGAGAAGACCTGAGGCCGACAACAGTCAAGACCCGCAAGCGCAAGATAGACTCGGCTGCCCTGCAGCAAGACGGAGACCAGTACCCAGAAGCTCGACTGAAGGATAGAGCCCGGTCTGGCGTCCAACCCGTCCTGCCAGCGGGACGGAGTCCTCGCGCTATTGACTGTGCTCTTGAGAATGAGAAGGTGAAAGTAGCACAAAAAAAGAGTTATGGTCATTTCAATTAAACCAGGAGACTGCGCCCACACCTAAAACTTTGAATGCACGGGGCCATAGGGCTTTTCTCAATGGCCCAGGCAATGGCTCAGGCGTCTCACCCTAACCTGAAATGACTACCCGAAATGACCATAAGTACCTGTTTTTCTCCGACAATTGACTTTTGCTGCTGATGCAAACTCTTTGGCAGACCATCGCCCAGCACCTTTCAGAAGCAACAGGGGATCCCATCCAGCCCCTACAGTATCGTTCTGTGGGCGGAGGCAGCATCAACGCCACCTATCGGTTTTCCTGCGCTTCCCAAAACCCTCTTGCAGAAGGGGTAAAAGACTACTTCGTCAAATTGGCCCGTGGGGGAGAAAGGGCGCTGGAGATGTTTGCAGCGGAAGCTGCGGGCTTGCAAACCCTAGCGGCTGCCCAGGCCATTCGCGTGCCCCAGCCCATCATCTGGGGATCCGTAGGAGAGCAGGCTTACTTGGTGCTGGAATACCTGGAGCTAACCTCGCCCCGTCCGCAGACTGCGGGTTTATTGGGATCCCAGTTGGCCCAGTTGCACCGCACCCTATCCCCCAACGGCAGCTACGGTTGGGAGCGCGACAACACCATCGGCTCCACGCCGCAGATCAACAGTTGGCGGCAGAATTGGCCGGATTTTTATCGGGAACAGCGGCTGCTCTACCAGGTGAAATTGGCTTGCCAACAGGGGTATCGCGGCACGTGGGTGGCCCAAGCCGAACGGGTAATGGCGGAGCTGGAAGCCTTTTTTCAGGACTACAGGCCAGAACCCGCTCTGTTGCATGGAGATCTGTGGGGCGGCAACTACGGGGCCTTGGCCGATGGATCCCCGGTGATTTTCGATCCGGCCACCTACTACGGGGATCGGGAGACGGATCTGGCGATGACAGAACTGTTTGGCGGCTTTCCGCCGGAGTTCTATCGGGCTTATCAGCAGACCTATCCTTTGGATAAGGGATATCCTCACCGCAAGCCCCTCTACCAGCTCTACCACTGGCTCAACCATCTCAACCTGTTTGGAGAGGGCTACCTAGGCTCGGTGCAGCGGGCTTTGCAGCAGTGTTTGCAATTTCTTGGATAAATCGTATGGTTGTTCAGGTTAAGATGAGACGCCTGGGCTACTGATCGCGCCAGCGGGACGGAGTCCTTGAAAAACCTTCTAACCCCCTGCATTATTGCTCCGCAACGCTATTGCTCCGCAACGCTGA
>NZ_JANSIM010000174.1:0-7386 GCF_047502655.1 Synechococcus sp. R5-12
ATCAAGCGCGTCTATCGCAAGCTGGCCCGCCAGTATCACCCCGACGTGAACCCCGGCAACAAGGCGGCAGAGGAACGCTTTAAGGAGATCAACGAAGCCTACGAGGTGCTCTCTGATCCAGAGAAGTCGCAGAGGGTGGTTCAAAGTGGGTTATCTTCCCCCGCTGTTTCGGGCAAGCCCGTTCTGGAGTTGCGCCACGTCTCGCTGCAGTACCCCACCAAGGGATCCCCAGTCACGATCATCCGCGACGTCAGCTTTTCTGTTGCCCACTCGGAGTTTGTCTCCATTGTTGGGCCGAGCGGCTGTGGCAAGACTTCTCTTTTGAAGATGATGGCCGGCCTGAACACTGACCATGGCGGCACCCTCTACTTTCAGTTGCAGCCCATCGCCGGCCCCCTGAAGAGTGTGGGCATGGCCTTTCAAAACCCGGTGCTGCTGCCCTGGCGCACAACCCTGGAGAACGTGTTGCTGCCGTTGGAGGTGGTAGAGCCCTACAAGCGCACCTTCAAGCAAAACCTGGCCCAGCACGAGAAGTCGGCGCTGGAGCTGCTGGCCACCGTAGGCTTGGAGGGTTTTCAGAAAGCCTATCCTTGGCAGCTTTCTGGGGGAATGCGGCAGCGGGCTTCCCTGTGCCGCGCTTTGATCCATCAGCCGGAGCTGTTGTTGTTGGACGAACCTTTTGCCGCTTTGGATGCCTTTACCCGCGAGGATATGTGGGAAATGTTGCAGCGGCTGTGGCTGCGCACCGGCTGCACCGCCATTTTGATCACTCACGATTTGCGGGAGGCGGTTTTCCTCTCCGATACCATTTATGTGATGGGGCCACGGCCTAGCGAGATCATCTTTTCCCTCAAAGTGGATCTGCCCCGTCCACGCCCGCTGGAGATCTGCCTGACGGACGAGTTTCACCGCTTGGTCTCGGAAGTGCGCCAGCACATTCGGCGCAGCTATTAGGCCAAAGATCCCTTGATCCAAAAAATCTGGAAAGGTTTGCTGGACAGGTTACCGCGCATTTCTGCCGAGGGATCCCATGAAAAAATCATTTGACCGATTTTTGCAGACCCAAACGGCTTCTGTGGTCTTGCCCGCTGTCACCATCGTTTTGACCCTTGTGCTCTGGCAGGTGGGGGTGGGGCTGTTCAACGTTCCTCGCTTCATTCTGCCGGCGCCCACCCAGATCCTCGCAGCCATGAACCAGTGGAGCCCGGTGATTCTGCGCCACTCCCTAACCACCCTCACTTCGACGCTGCTGGCCTTTGCGCTGGCTTTGGTGGGGGGGATATTGCTGGGATCGATCATCGGCAGCTCCCGCCTGGCCCATCTGTGTTTGTACCCGCTGCTGGTGGGGTTTAACACCATCCCGAAGGTGGCTTTGGTGCCGCTGCTGGCGATTTGGTTTGGCTTGGGCCTGATCCCGGCGGTGATCACGGCCTTTTTGCTGGCCTTTTTCCCCATTGCAGTCAATGTGGCGGTGGGGCTGGAGACGGTGGAAGCCGAAATGCGGGATGTGCTGCGCTCGTTGGGGGCCAGCTCTTGGGAGATCTTCACCAAGGTGGGGCTACCCCACAGCATGCCCTACCTGTTTGCCTCGTTGAAGGTGGCCATCTCCTTTGCTTTTGTCGGCTCGGTGATCTCGGAGACGGTGGCTTCTAACCAGGGGCTGGGCTACCTGATCGTGTCGGCCAGTTCTTCTTTTGATGTGCCTTTGGCCTTTGCGGGTTTGGTTGCCCTCGGCATTATGGGCATTTTGCTCTACACCTTTTTTGCGGCTTTGGAGCGCTATGTCCTGTCCTGGCGACAGTAGCATCTCTCCCCAGGGAGCCAACCCCTGCCTGAGCTAGCCCAGGTCTGGAAAGGTGGCTCGCACCGCCGGGTGGATGAGCTTGCCTGCCCTGACGTTTAGCCCTTTGGCCAAGGCCGGGTCTTGTTCCAAAGCAGCGGGCAAGCCGAGATTGGCCAGCTTGAGGATGTAGGGGAGAGTGGCGTTGACCAGCGCTTGGGTCGAAGTCCAGGGGACAGCCCCCGGCATGTTGGGAACGCCGTAGTGCAACACCCCGTGGGCTTCGTAAACCGGCTGGGCATGGGTGGTAACCCGCGTGGTGGCGATGCACCCCCCCTGATCCACCGCCACATCCACAATGAGGGAGCGAGGACGCATCTGGGCCACCAGCTCTTCTCCCACCAAGACCGGGGCCCGCCTTCCCGGCACCAGCACTGCCCCTACCACCAGGTCGGCCTCGCGAACACACTCTTCCACGCTTTGGGCCGTGCTGTAGAGCAGCTCCACACGGGATCCAAAGAGCAGCTCCAGCTCGTTCAGCCGCTGCAGGTTGATGTCCAAAATCTGCACCCGCGCCCCCAAGCCTACGGCCATTTTGGCCGCCTCAGTGCCCACGGTTCCCCCGCCCAGGATCACCACCCGCCCCGGCGGCACCCCCGGGATCCCGCCCAGCAACACGCCCCGCCCCCCCTGCTGTCGGGTCAGGTAATGGGCGCCAAATTGCACCGAGAGCCGCCCAGCGATCATGCTCATGGGCGCCAACAAAGGCAGGGATCCATCTGCCAATTCCACCGTTTCATAGGCAAGGCAGGTGGCCCCCGATTGCAGCAGCGCCTGGGTCAGCTCGCGGCTGGCGGCCAAGTGCAAATAGGTAAACAGGATGAGGTCGGGATGGAGCAGAGGATACTCGGCAGGCAAGGGCTCCTTTACCTTCACCACCAGCTCCTGCCGGTAGATCTCCTCAGGAGTGACAGCCAGCTTGGCCCCCGCTTTTTGGTAGTCCTCATCCGTGAAGCCCGCCCCCTGGCCTGCTTGGGTTTCCACCCACACCTGGTGCCCCTGCTCGGTCAAGGCCCGCACCGCCGCCGGTGTCAGCCCGACACGGAACTCTTGCTCTTTGATCTCTTTGGGCACGCCAATTCGCATAGGGATCCCCGTAGGGCTGCTTTCCAGTCTAGACAGACTCTCTCCCCGATGGGATCCCTGGCCTGAGCAGGAGAGCGAAAATTGTAAAGTTTTGTGCGCGATCTGTCGGGGCAAGCAATCGCCAGGCTAATTTTGTTAGCTCAAGATTTCAAGGGCAAACCTAGATCTCTTGCCATGATTGGCACGAAAACAAGACATAACAGCCTCAGAAAGCCCAATTTTCTTGCTTGCGCTTATCCCCAAGAGCAATGTTAATATCTATGTCACGAAGTCTCCGTACTCCCTCGCGAACGCACCTTGAAAACTGCATGGATTCAAGCTTTTCCGGGGGTAGGGTTGATCCCTACCTTTTCCCCGCAAGGGGACGGAAACACGTTTTTTGAGTATATATATTGGTTATCACTATAAGGAAGTTGATCCCTACCTTTTCCCCGCAAGGGGACGGAAACTAGTCCTCCCCCAGCACCCAGGTTCACACACCTGGGTGTTCTGTTGATCCCTACCTTTTCCCCGCAAGGGGACGGAAACACCGTGAAGAACGAATGATTTGCTCTTTTGTATACCGCGTTGATCCCTACCTTTTCCCCGCAAGGGGACGGAAACTTCTCGGCGAAGCTGCCGAGAATCGTCCAGCGGCCTACAGCGTTGATCCCTACCTTTTCCCCGCAAGGGGACGGAAACAAGAGCACCTTATGATCCTTAAGGGAGCCCCACACTCGTTGATCCCTACCTTTTCCCCGCAAGGGGACGGAAACCCCGCATTACACAGCCTATTTCCCCGCAGGGGCATTGCACAAAGCGTTGATCCCTACCTTTTCCCCGCAAGGGGACGGAAACCCCTGATCAATGATCGAAATAGCTTGGTCGTTTGTGAGGTTGATCCCTACCTTTTCCCCGCAAGGGGACGGAAACGAGATCTGGACACCGCGTTTGGTTTAACTGCGAAAGGCGGTTGATCCCTACCTTTTCCCCGCAAGGGGACGGAAACGTCTAGATAGGATACCTTCATGAGTACATTCGCTATGTCGTTGATCCCTACCTTTTCCCCGCAAGGGGACGGAAACGGCTAGCCCAATAGTTTGACTCCCTTAGGCAGATAGAAAAAGTTGATCCCTACCTTTTCCCCGCAAGGGGACGGAAACTGAGCACTGAGACAAGTATTCGTCTAGATCATTAAAGACAAGTTGATCCCTACCTTTTCCCCGCAAGGGGACGGAAACGGATACTGGGTGTGAGGGGAAAGACTAGTTCTCGAAGTGTTGATCCCTACCTTTTCCCCGCAAGGGGACGGAAACCGCCAAATCTCGACGCAAACCTGTTGCCCATTTTGGAACTGTTGATCCCTACCTTTTCCCCGCAAGGGGACGGAAACTTTTCATTGATTTTGACTCCATTGATGGCTATGTTCGACGTTGATCCCTACCTTTTCCCCGCAAGGGGACGGAAACGCCCGTCCGGTGTAACACCAGGGATCGGATCCACGTCGGTTGATCCCTACCTTTTCCCCGCAAGGGGACGGAAACTACAAGCCACTGCCCATGGAGGGCAGGGGAGGTTTTCAACGTTGATCCCTACCTTTTCCCCGCAAGGGGACGGAAACCGCACGAGGTAAGCGGGTATCTTGGACATAACAACTCGTTGATCCCTACCTTTTCCCCGCAAGGGGACGGAAACGGAGGTAAAAATGTTGATTCGTCGCTATGCTTATCGTTGATCCCTACCTTTTCCCCGCAAGGGGACGGAAACCGATGTTAGGTGCAGTATAGTGGTGCCTGCTAATGACGTTGATCCCTACCTTTTCCCCGCAAGGGGACGGAAACTGATATACATCACAGTCGGGGTCGTAGTGGCCCCCGTTGATCCCTACCTTTTCCCCGCAAGGGGACGGAAACCTCTCCAGGCCTTTTAAAAGCAAATTTAGCCTCTTGTTGATCCCTACCTTTTCCCCGCAAGGGGACGGAAACGGTTTACACTATTCTATGGTGATGTCCCACGTCTCCTTGTTGATCCCTACCTTTTCCCCGCAAGGGGACGGAAACTCGAGAACAATGGCCACGGCCACTTGCGTGGTCTTCTGCTGTTGATCCCTACCTTTTCCCCGCAAGGGGACGGAAACCTGAGCTACGCGAGGCGAGAGGAGAGAGAAAGGAAAGTTGATCCCTGCCTTCTTCGAGACATCCTTGAGAACTGAGACTGGCGGATTCTAGGGTGGATCCCTAGCGCAAGAAGCGGGCCAAAAGCAGCAGGCCGAGGCCGCCGAACAAGATGTTGAAGCTCCAGGCCGCTGCCCAGGGGGGAAGGGCGCCGGCTTCTCCCAAGCTGCGAGACACGCTGAGCACCACGTAGTAGCCAAACACCAACAGGATCCCGAAGACGACGCCCCCGTAGCGTCCCACCCGCCGGGCAGTGCTGGATCCCAGGGGGAGCGAAATCAGCACGGCAAAAAAGCTGGCCAAGGGCAGGGAGAAGCGCATGTGGAACTCGGTGCGCAGAGCCTGAGTATTGAGATTGGAGCGGGCCAGGCGGGAAATCCGCTCCGCCAGCTCCGGCAAGCTCAACTCGCTCGGGGGAACCGGCGGCTGCATCAGGGCAGCCAGATCCTGGGAAACTTGCAGCGGCTTGCGATGAAACGTTTGCTCGGCAATGCTGAGACCCGTGGGGCCGCAAAGGTGGGTTGCCCCTTCGCTGAGGCTCCACTCCAGTCCATTCCACACTGCCTGAGCGGCCAAGGTCACTTCCGCCAACTGGTATTTGCCCCCCGGCAAGGGATCCACCCGCAAAATCGTGACATCTTGCATGGTATTCAACCGGGGATCCACTTGGCGGATGAAGAACCAGAGGTTGTCTTCGGTTTTGAAAAAGACATCGTATTGCACCGGGGTGGCGGTCTGGGCCAGCAAAGCCTGCTGATCGATCTGGCGGATTTGCTGTTTGCTGGCCGGCAGCAACACGTTGCTGATGAAAAAAGCGCTCAAGCTCATGGCCAACCCCACCAGCAGCAGGGGTCGGAAAATCCGGCTAAAAGGGATCCCGGCTGCCCGCATAGCGGTGATCTCGCTGTTGCCGCTCAGCTTGCCCAAGGTGAGCATGGTGGCAAAGAAGGCGGCAATGGGCATGCCCAGCACCACCATCTCCGGCAGATCCAAAACCAAAAGACGCAACACCGTCAGGGGGGGGACGGATCCCTCGACCAGCCGCTCGGCCAGGGTAAACAGTCGGCCCACCAGCAGCAGCAGGGTTCCCCCCGCAACACCGGTCAGCACTGGGGTGAGCATCTGCCCAAATAGATAGCGCTCCAGCAGCCAGAACTTGGTGAGCAACCGTGCCATGTTTGAGAATCGAAGGGGATCGCCCTCATCCCCAAGGGAGAGGCGAGTTGCAATAGCCGAAGAATCGGCGGCAAAAGCCCTGAACCAGGCTTATCGATTTATTCTCGCTCAAGGGCTTGGGGCAGGTGGGGGAAACGACTCCGTTTTGTCGGCAGGATCCAAACGCGGCTGAGGAGAGTTGAGGAGAGGTTCGGACGCGGGATCCAGCTCGGCCCCCCAGGCGGCCAGGTAGGCCCGTTGTTCGGGGGAAAGGCGGCGAGCCTGGCGGAAATCTGCCCCTGCCACGATAGCTCCGGTGTAGGCCCCGGTCTTGAAATCGGGCTTTTGCCCTGGCTGAGCAGGGGAAGCCGTCTGAGGGGATCCCACAAACAGCAAAGCGCGGTAGAGATCGGCCCCGCGCAGGTCGGCATTCCGCAAGTTAGCTCCGCACAGATTGGTGTGGCTGAGATCGCAGCCGCTCAGGTTGGCCCGCTCCAGGCTGGCTTCGCTGAAATCCACCGCCCGCAACAGGGTGCCATGCAGGTCGGCTCCCTCCAGCATCGTGCCCAGGTTGACCACTCGGATCCCGTGCAGGCGATCCCGCTGGTAGCCCCCCTTGCCATCCAGGATAGGTCGGCCCAGGTGTTCGTCTCGCCGCAGAGGGCTGAGTAGGTTAGCGGTGGAGAGAAAGCGCAGGATCTTGGCTTTGCCGAAGCGATCCACCCCGTTCAACAAAGCAGCCGTGCGCCCGGCAGCAATGGCCCGCTCCAGGGGCCAATCGTCCAACTGCCCATCGGGAGACAAGACCAGGTTGGAAATGCCTTCAAAGTAGGCGTCGATGGTCTGCTGCTGGGTGATGATATTCTGCTGAATGGTGAGATCGCGGGAGATGATGTACTGCCGCCAGGCGATGTAGGCGGCCAGGATGGCGATCAAGATCTGGCCTGTGGCCCCAAACACTTCTCCCAAAGCCCCAATCGCCTCCCAACTCAGGGATCCCAAAGCGGAAAACACCCCGCTCCCAGCAACCCCTCCCATCAGGGCCAAGCTGAGGGCCACTCCCGCCCAGGCCAATTGAGGCCAAGTGGTCAGCCACTGCCAAAGACGGCGTCCGATCTGAGCCCAAAGCGATCGCCCCCACCAGCCCGCCAG
>NZ_JANSIM010000175.1:0-14806 GCF_047502655.1 Synechococcus sp. R5-12
TCAGTATAGTTGAGCTTATTATTGACTAGAGTCATGCTCTTCCTCGGTGAGGGTGCGGATAACCTTAGCCGGGATCCCCGCCGCCAAAGAGCGAGGTGGCACAGACCGGGTGACCACCGCTCCAGCTCCCACCATGCTGCCTGCCCCGATGGTGACCCCGTTCAAGATAATGGCCCCAATCCCGATCAGACATCCCCCCTCGATGTGGGCACTGTGGATGACCGCTCGATGGCCTATGGTCACTTCCTCGCCAACCAGGGTCGGCTGTCCGGGATCCCCGTGCAGGATGGCTCCATCTTGGATGTTGCTGCGGCGGCCAATGACAATGGGCGAGAGATCCCCCCGCAAGATGGCCCCGTACCAGATGCTCACCGCTTCCGCAAGTTGGACATCGCCGATCAGTGTGGCATTGGCGGCAATAAAGGCTGCCTCATCTACTCCCGTCGGCTGCCGATCCAGCCCAATTGGCCAGGTGTCCTGTTTTTCTCGTTGCATTTAGAGTCGAGGCCGTTCATGTCAGTTGGGCTTGACGTTGAGAGAGTAGAGGGGATTCAGACGGTTGCAAGGGGCGAATGGCAAAGAAAGTTTCGTAGATGCAATCGCCAACGTGGTTCATTTGTAGCTGCAATTTGTCGAGAAACTCATGTAAGCCCTGCTCCATAATGTCGTCGATGGTCAGGTAGTCCAGCTCAGAACGCAGGCGGCCCAAAGCTCGCTCGCTGGGATCCCGCCAAGTATCGGCTGGGGTGCCGGTGATCTGGTGCAGGGATCGATCCGCATGAATAAGACAAAACTGAATGGAGCGGGGAAATTGCCGATCCAAAATCAGGAAAGAGGCCACCTCCCTGGGATTGATGCGGTGCTGGCGGCTGTATTTCCGGTACATTTCATAAGCACTGGCCGACTTCAGCAAAGCAATCCACTGCAACTCATCCAAAGCCGTGCCCACATACTGCAGAGAGGGCAGCAAAATAAAATACTTAACATCCAAAATGCGCGCCGTTTTGTCCGCCCGCTCCAAAAGACGGCCAATCTGTCCAAAATGCCATCCTTCCCCATGGGTCATGGTGGCATCCATCACCCCGGCGAATAGGTGGCTGGCCAGCTTCACTTCCGTGAAAAAATCATGGAGCTGACTCAGGTGGGGGCCTTGCTGAGCCGCTTCTTTGACCATCAAATAAAAGCGGTTGACCCGCTCCCACATTTCTGAAGAAATGACCTCCCGCACAGAGCGGGCATTTTCCCGCGCCAGCCGCAAACAGGAAAGGATGGAGTTGGGGTAATCCCTATCAAAAGCCAGGAACTGGATGACCGTTTCTTGGGTCGCCTGGCCATAGCGTTGGTAAAACAGCTCCTGATCCCCAGTGGTGTAGACAATGGGATCCCACTGCTGAGCGGTGCCGCTGGGCGAGTCGAGAATCAGGTTTAGGTTGACATCGATAAAGCGGGCGATGTTCTCGGCGCGCTCCACGTAGCGGTTGAGCCAGTAGATGGAATCGGCCACGCGACTCAGCATGCTGTTACCTCCTCTGGAGTGTCTTGTCTCTGCGCTCCGTTCAAACCCAGCAGGCGGAGCAGCCGCCGCAGCTTCACCAGCAGCACCCCCGTTAGGCCAGTCAGGATCCATCCTATCCAGTCGGCTGCAGTACCCAGATAGCGCACCTGCACGCGATGATCCCCCGGCGGGATCCGCACCTGCAACAGCCCCACTCCGCTGTGCTCAGCAGACGTGAGGCGACCATCCACCTGTACCCGCCAAGCAGGGTAGTAAAAAGTGCGCAGGACTACCCATTGATCCTGATCGGTGGGGTTAACGGCCCGAAAACGACGGTAGCCATAGCGCCACTGCTCCACTTCCAACAGTGGCTCCAGATCGCTTTGTTCTCGTCCAAAGTTCACCATGTCGCCTTGCCACCGCAGCAGCGGATCCACCTCTGGGGGCGGCATGGGCAGGGTTGCTTGGCGAGGTCGGTACTCCGGCACATCCACCAGCGCCAGCCCATCGGGAAAGATCCAGTGCCAGTGAAGAAAAGCGATGCCCGGTCGCTCCTGGGGCTCATTGGGAAATGGCTTGGCTGCAGACAGCTCTTGAAAAGTTTGGATGGTCTGGAGGTCAAACCAGGCTCTGGACAAGACCTGCCAGCCCTGCCAGCTTTGTATCCCCATTGCCAGACCTATCCCCACAATCAAGAGGATCCTCCAGCCCTTTTGTCCCCACCCCCAGGCGGCCAGGGATCCCAAAAGCCAGGGCACCGTTACTGATGTCACCGCCATCCAGCGCCAAGAAAACTGAATGCGGCGCAGGGGCAAAACCCACTCGTAGAGCCAACCCAGCAAATCCGTCATCATCAGCAGGGCCACCAAGCTGGCCCCCAAGCTGTAGAGCAGGATGGCTTTGGCCAGGGGAGCAGAGGATCCCAAGGCATCAAAGGACTCCGTCTCGTTAGCGCGAACGGAATGGATCGGGGTCATCCCCCTTGTCCTGCGGGCCAGCCATTCCCAGAAAACCAGGATCCCAGCACCCAAGACAACGGCCACCATCCAGATCCAGTACCCCACCAGGCCGCTTTCAAACCAGTGCTGCGTCAGTTGCGGCTGGAGCCGGGTCAGCCCACTCACCATCAAACGATGTTGGGGCATGTACTCTTCGACAAAATTCACCAACTCCACCTGGATGAGGCGCTGATCCCAAAAGGCTGGCAGCAGATAAAACGCCGTCCACCCCAGCCCCAGCCCAAACCCCAAGTAGCAGCGCCCCACCCTGGGCCAGAGGGGATCCCAGCGGCCCAGCACCCAAGGCAGAGGCAGCCAAGTTAGCGTAAAGACCAGCAAAGTGGGCAAGTGAGATAGGGCCAACAGGCCGTAGCTAATGGCTAAGGCCACAATCGGCCAAAGGGACTGGGGCCGGCAGATCACCTGGACTGAGGCCCAGAAAATCCAGGGAGAGACAGCAATGGCCCACACTTCCCCCATTGCCCCCCGTTGGTAAATATCCACCAGCCAATAGGGGCCGGCCATACCCGCCAGAGCCAAAACCAGAGCCCAAGCCCAGGGGATGAGTTGCCGGAGAAGGGCATACAGCCCTGCGCCAAAGACTGCCATCGCCAAGCCCATGCTGGCCACCAGGGATCCGGGCATATCCAGCTCCAGCAGGCGAAACGGCAGAGGGGCCACCATGCACAGAGGGGGGTAAAAGGCAAAGGTAGGATTGCCGTAGCCGAAGTTGGAATACTCCAGCCAGCGGGGGTAAAACTGCCCGCCGAAAAACTGTCGTTGATACTGAAAGGCCCAACTGAGGTTGAAGTGAGTGGAGTGAGTCATGGGATAGCCCTGGCGCAGCATGGGCCAGAGCAGCACCACGACTCCCACTAGCAACCCTATCCCAACACCCCTCTCCGGTTGGCACAACGCTTTTAGCATTTCTCGGCGTTATCCCGATCCTCTGCCTCGAAAGGCCCAGACTTCCCCCCATACTTGCGCAGCAGCCGGATGTGTTCGATCACCATCGTCTTCTCCAAGGCCTTGGCCATGTCGTATAGGGTGAGGGCAGCCACGGAAACAGCCGTCAGAGCCTCCATCTCCACCCCTGTTTGGGCGTTGGTTTTCACTGTAGCGGTGATCAGAAAGCCGGGCAGATGGGGATCCGGATTCAGATCCACGGTGACGCTGCTCAAGGGGAGAGGATGACACAGCGGGATCAGATCGGCGGTGCGCTTGGCAGCCATGATCCCGGCCAGGCGGGCCGTTTCCACCACATTCCCTTTGGGCCCTTGACCGGCCAAGATGGTCTGCAAAGTCGTTTCTGACATGCGTACCTGTCCTTGGGCAGTGGCCAAGCGGGCAACCATGGGCTTGTGTCCCACTTCCACCATTTGTGCTCGGCCAGAGGCGTCCAGGTGGGTGAGGGCTTGCCCAACGAAGGACTCTGTCCTGCTGGCGCGACTAGAACTCGAATCCGATGGCACCCCGGCCTCCCACAATCCTTGAGAGCTGAAGAGTTGGCTTAGGCTCCGATGAGGTCGGCAAATCGGCAACCAGACCCGCAGGGACTTGACAACTAGTAGCGAATCCAGGCATAGGCGGCATCAGAGAGCACCGGCACCTCGGCGTAGTGGCCGCGAATGTTTTGCACCCAGGCGTAGACGGTGATGGCAATCACCCCCAAGAGAGCCGTGGTGGCCAAAATGCTGACCATCGCCGCCAGACCAAGGCTGCCAAAGAGCATGCCGAACACCTGCATCAGCACCTGCACCAAGAACAAGGCAATGTTGAGCAAGAGCGCCTGGATGGTGTTGAAGCGAACAAAATGGGCTACGCGGGTGTTGCGGATCACCAGGAACAGCAGAGCCAAAAACACCCCCATTCCCAGCCAGCCCGTGGCCAGGGGCACCAGACGAAATAGGGGCGCAAAAATGGGGATCAGCCCTGGCAAAGATTGAAACAACCCAGAGGGCAAAAAGCCCAAGGGCAGAGCCGATACCAAAGGCAAAAGGTAGGGAAGGGATCCCCACAGCCGATTGATGGGAGTGATGTCGCCGCGCCAGGTCATAATCCGTCGATCCCTATTAGGTGCAGTGGTCATTGAAGTGAAGTTTGCTTGTCGGTGCGCTTCCAGGATCCTCACCAGCTAAAGATTCAGAGAGAGAAAGCAACACCCAAGCCTTGGGCCTATTGTAGTCGATGGATTTGGGTGGCTCAACGCGCTTGGCCGCAAGCTGGCTTCTGCTTTCCAGTGAGCAGAAAAACTGGAGGCCAAAACGTTCAGAGTGAGCGCTCCGATGCATCTGGGCTGGTATAATCAACGGCAAATTCTGGCTGCATAGCGGTTTTTCAGGTTCTCTACATTTTTCAGCTTCCACCATGAAGATTTCATCGTCTCCCGCTGCTCGCATCGTCGGAGCTTTTGTCTGGCAAGTTTGGTCTGGGCTGATGGGTTTTCTCAACGACCGTCTGTTGCCGGAGCGCTATCACATTCGGCCCGAAGCTTTGCCGGAGTGGATTGCCCAGGTGTGGGCAGGCTATCTGCGCTATCGGGAAGCCTCTCGTCCGGGGGCGATCCAGTTTCGCGGCTTGACGGTGGATCCCAGCCGAGATCTGCGCTCAGCTCACTTCGGATCCCGTCCGCTCCGCTACCGCGGCTGCCCCATGGAGACGGTTGCCCGACCTGGGGATCCTTCTCCTACCGCCCAACCCATCCCTGAAAAGGCTTTTGTGCCCCCCTACTGGAAACTCCTCAATACGCTGCGCTTGAAGTTGAGCCTGGCCGATATTGATCGCTACCCCGTCACTCCGGCCCTGCAGCGGGTTTACCGCGGTCAAGAGTTCTGACAGCGCTCTGCTCCTTAGCGGCAATGGGGTGTTGATGCCGGGGATCCCTGCAGTGGGTGGGGATCCCCTTTTGGATTTTGTTCGCGACAGCGGGACGGAGTCTCCGGATTGGACTTGTAGGTTTGGGTGCGGGTGGTTTCTCCTGAGGGGAAAGCTGAGAAAGACTGCAAAAAAACTTAAGGTCACTTTCCCGCTGTGGGATAGTGGATAAAGAAGAACATGGTGCTCCGCACCGCCAACGCAATGAGCCTTGTTATGTCCAAAAGCGGCGTGCTCCTACTGAACTTGGGGGGGCCAGAGACCCAGGCCGATGTGCAGCCCTTTCTTTACAATCTGTTCGCCGATCCCGAGCTGATCCGGCTGCCGTTTCCCTTCTTGCAGCGGGCCTTCGCCTGGGCCATCTCCACGCTGCGGGCCGAAAAATCCCGCCGCAACTACGCGGCCATTGGGGGGGGATCCCCCTTGCGGCGCATTACTGCTGAGCAAGCGCGAGAACTGCAGGCCCACCTGGTGGCTGAGGGCTGCTATGACGTGCCGGTGTATGTTGCCATGCGCTACTGGCATCCGTTGATCGAGTCGGTGGTGCAGCAGATCAAGTCGGATGGGATCACCCGCTTGGTGGTGCTGCCGCTCTACCCGCAGTATTCCATCAGCACGACGGGATCCAGCTTTAAGCTGCTGGATCGGCTCTGGGCTGAAGATCCGGAGCTGGCATGCATCGAGCGCTGCCAGATCTGCTCCTGGTACGATCAGCCCCAGTATGTGCAGGCGATGGCCAGAGCAATTCGGGAACAGTTGGATGGATTTGCCGAGCCCGAAGGGGTGCATGTGCTGTTCAGCGCCCACGGCATTCCCGAAAGCTATGTCACCGAGGCCGGGGATCCCTACCAACAGGAAATGGAAGCCTGCGTGCGGCTGATCTGGCAGCAGGTGGGACGCCCCAATGACCACACCCTCTCCTATCAAAGCCGGGTGGGTTCGGTGCGGTGGCTCCAGCCTTACACCGAACGGGTCATCCCGGAGTTGGGATCCCGAGGTGTGAAGCAGTTGCTGGTGGTGCCGATTAGCTTTGTGTCGGAGCACATCGAGACCCTGCAGGAGATTGACATCGAGTATCGGGAGCTGGCCCATCGAGCTGGGATTGCCGATTTTCGCCGTGTGCCTGCCTTAAATACCGACCCTCTGTTCATTGCTGGCTTGGCGGCGCTGGTGCGGACTCATCTGCTCACTCCGGGCTTGGCAGCTCCTGCCTTTGTCCCTGCTGCTGTGGGCAGCTCGCTGCTGGAGCGGTAGGGAAGAACGCCAGGCATTTCATTATTGCTCTGCTCATTGTTGCTCTGCAACGCTGACGCGACCAGACGAGGACGCTGACTTCATACCCCCAGAAGCGTTCTCCTACCACCCCAGGTGTCTCATCTTCATGGAGTTTTGACTGGGAATGACCCTAAGCCCGAGCGAAGCCTTGCTGACGAAGTGGCTGCTGACCTATTTTTACCAACGGCTGCCTTTCCCCCAAGAGTGGCTGCCGCAGGAAAGCTATTGGGTAGGGGGATCCCTGCGGGATGCTTACCTGGCTTGGCTGCAGGGCCGTGCTGCTGGGGATCCCGCTCGCGACGGTGGGATGGAGTCCTCAGCGTCGGTGGATTTGGACCTGATGTGCGCTGTGGATCCCGTGGGCTGGGCAGCGGCAGTGGCACGGCGGTTGGGGGCGGGCTTTGTGGTGTTGGATCCCGAACGGCAGATTGCCCGCATTGTGTTGGCAAAGTTAACCGTGGACGTGGGGCTGCAGGCGGGATCCACCCCTGAGGAGGATCTGAGGCAGCGGGACTTCACCTGCAATGCCCTGGCCTTGGATCTGCAACGGGAGCAACTGCTGGATCCCACGGGCGGACAAGCCGATATTCGCCAGAGCCGGATGCGCATGGTACACCCCGACAACCTCAGTGCTGATCCGGTGCGGCTGTTGCGGGGTTATCGACAGGCGGCTCAGCTGGGGTTTGGGCTGGATCCAGCTACGCAAGAGGCGATCCGGGAGCGGGCTCCCCTTTTGGCGAATGTGGCGGCAGAACGGGTGCGGGCAGAGATAGTGGCCCTGTTGGAGGCAGGGATCCCCGGGCTGGCTCACCTACAGGCGGCGGTGGCGGCGGGGTTGCTGCAGGCTTGGCTGCCCCACCTGAAACCGGAAAGTCCGGGCTTCCCTCAAGCTCAGGCGGTGTGGGAGTGGGCCGAACGCTGGCGACCGCTGTATCCCCGCACGCTGGCAGAGCTGGCCCAGCCCTTGACATCCTCACGCGAAGGGCGCGGCAGGCTGTTGGCAGTGGTGCTGGCGGCCTTGTTGTGGGATCCAGCGGGAACTGAGGACTCTGTCTTGCTGACGCGAACGGCAGAAAGGGTGGAAACCGAGCTGGAGCGGCTGCGCTTCAGCCGAGCGGAAATGCGGGCCATCCAAAAGCTACACCATCTTCTGCCTCAGCTTCAGCTTCTCCTGACGGACTCCCCCACCCCTGCGCAACAGTGGCGGCTTTATCAACAGGCGGGATCCCTGTTCGGTGGCCTGGCGCTGTTGGCGGTGGCTACGGGCGGCGACCCTCAAAAGCTGGAGTCTTGGCTCAAACGCTACGAAGACCCCCAGGATCCCCTGGCCCATCTGGTGCCCCTGCTGGATGGCCGCGATCTGCTGCACAGCTTGGGGGCCAAACCCGGCCCCTGGGTAGGCCAGTTGCTGCAAGACCTCCAGGAGGCGCAGGCTTGGGGGCAGATTCAAACTCGTGCCGAGGCGCTCTCTTTTGCCCGCCGGTGGCGTGGCCAGCAAAAAGACTAGCCGAAGCGATAGCCGAAGCCGCGCACCGTCACCAAATACTCTGGGTTGCTGGGATCCAGCTCCAATTTTTCCCGCAGCCAGCGGATATGTACATCGACGGTCTTGCTGTCGCCCATGAAGTCGGATCCCCAGATGCGCTCCAGAAGCTGTTCCCGCGTCCAAACGCGGCGGGGATTGGACATAAACAGCTCCAACAGGCGAAATTCCTTGGGGGAAAAACTCACCTCAACGCCCCGCACCAACACGCGGCACTCCTGGGTAAACATACACAGATCCCCGTAGCGGAGCACCGTGGCATCGCTGGCTTGGGCCAGTTGTTGCCGACGCAACACCGAACGACAGCGGGCGATCAGCTCCCGCATGCCGAAGGGCTTGGTCAGATAATCGTCGGCCCCCAGTTCCAAGCCCACCACCCGGTCGGTTTCGCTACTTTTGGCCGTCAACATCAAGATGGGAATCGTGTTGCCCTCCCTGCGCAGCAGCCTGCACAGATCCAGACCGTTCAAGCTGGGCAACATCAAATCCAAGACCATCAAATCCAGCCGCTCAACCGTATGCACCATCTCAAGGGCTTGCCGACCATCGGCGGCCTGTAAAACTTGATATCCCTGCTCTTCTAAAGCTAGGGCAACCGTTTCCCGAATGGCATCCTCGTCCTCCACCACCAGCAGGGTCTCCAGATGGGGAGCAGCTTCCTTGGCTTGAGGAAGTGGACCGGTCATGGAGAGGGTTGCTTCCATACAGAACTCCGTCGCGCCTGCACGCAAGTGCTCCGCACCGCCGTCACGAACGCGGAAGCGTCACGTAGCGATAACAGCCTCACAGGGTGAGAAGGGCAAGTGCCGCCACCGTCAACAGCAGCCCCCCGATAGGATATCAAACTTCCAGGGCCGGCCAATGTAAAGGGAACAGGGGTGGACTGATTGCCCAAGGTCTTGAGACGGCGAATGGAACCGAAAGGATTCCAAAAACCTGCAATTCAGGATGATTTAAGATCTCTAATGTGGAGCCGCCCCTACCCACGCCTCATGGTGCTCTGCACCCCTCCCGCGAACGGCAACTCACGCTTTAAGGACTCCGTCCCGCTGTCGCGATTGGCCGGAAACCGGTTATGTCTGCTTCCCCTTCTGCACTCTGGGCCACTGGCGGAGCCATTCTGCGGCTGTTGCGCTGGCACAAGCCGGCAGGGCGATTGATTTTGATGATCCCGGCGCTGTGGGGAGCTTTTTTGGCCGGACGGGGAACGCCCCCTTGGCCGTTGGTCGGGATCATCATTTCGGGCAGCCTGGCTGCCAGTGGGGCAGGCTGTGTCATCAACGATCTTTGGGATCGAGATTTGGATCCGCTGGTGGAGCGCACCCGCCATCGCCCGTTGGCCAGCCGGGAGTTGACCGTTGGCGTCGGGATCCTGATGGCGGTGGTGAGTTTGGCCTGTGCGGCAGGGCTGGCGCTGTTTCTCAACCCGGTTAGCTTTGCCCTCTGTGTGGCGGCGGTGCCGGTGATCCTGCTCTATCCGGGGGCCAAGCGGGTGTTTCCGGTGCCGCAGTTGGTGCTGGCTCTGGCGTGGGGATTTGCCGTGCTCATCAGTTGGACGGCGGTGAGCGGCCAAGATGCCAACACACCCCTGTGGGAAGAGGGGCTGGGCTGGCTGTGGCTGGCCACGGTGTTGTGGACACTGGGATTTGATACCGTCTATGCTCTTGCGGATCGGGAGGACGATGAGCGGGCCGGGATCCATTCCAGCGCCCGTTTTTTCGGGCAGCGGACGCCGACGGCGGTAGGGCTATTTTTTTTGGGCACTGCCATCGCGCTGTTGGGGGTAGGCCTCAGCCTACGGTTGCATGGAGTTTATTTTGTCAGCTTGGCCATCGTCACTGTCCTCTGGGGCCGGCAAACCTGGCAGCTCCACCAAAGGAATGCCTCTCCCACCTTGTACCTGGCCATCTTCGGCCAAAATGTGGTGCAAGGGTTTATTCTGCTGGCGGGGATGATCGGCGGGTCCCTGCTGGCCTGAGGGATCCCCTGGCCTCTCGCATGGCCAGATGCCTCTCTGAAGAACGCCTTGCCCCTCAGCCGACGCTGGGGCTGCCTCTTTGGGAAGGGATCCCGACAAATCTCCGGACTGGCAGGGATCGGCCCAGGGCCATGGGCAAACGGTAGAATGGGTCGATAATTAAAGGAAATTAAAGAATCCTAGCCTCCGATGGCCCCACTGAGCAGCGGTGAGCCTCCCTATGACATTCTTATTCTCTCAAACGGCCCTGGAGAGCTGACCACCTGGGTGCGTCCGGTGGTGATGGAATTGCGCCAGCAACTGCCTCAGGCACGCCTTTCTCTGGTACTTTCCCCCTGCCCCCATGCTTCCGGGCAGGAGATGAAGATAGCCCAAGCGTTCATCGATGTGGATCGGGTGCAGGATCCCGATTTTTTTCTGGCTTTTTTGCTTACCGGCCAAACCGAAGAAGCCTGGGATTGGGCCAAGCGAGGGGTGGTGCTGTTCCTGGGGGGAGATCAGTTTTTTGCCGTCTGGATTGCTCGCCGCTTGCGCTATCGGCTGGTGGTCTATGCTGAGCATCAACCCCGTTGGCGGCCTTGGGTACATGCTTTCGCCGTGCGAACCGAGGCCATCAAACGCCGCTACGATGGCGGACGGCTGCTGGGCCACCCTTGGGCCCACAAAATGCACGTTGTCGGGGATTTGATGGCGGATGGCGTAGCCAGCGCTGTCTATTTGCCGGGGGTGCCCCTTTCCGGCTGGCTTGGCAGCAGATCTCCTGCCGCTGCCTCCAAACCCACGGCAGGCTTTTCTTCCCCAACCCAAGCCTTTGGCCTGCTCCAAGATGCATCTCCCAGCTCCATCGGCGAGGGGGAGCCTGTAAGAACTGCGCCAGAGAGAGTGGGGAACCGCTTCACCGATCGCGTAAGCGGGCCGGAGGCCTTTGAAGAATTGCTACCGCGCGGCTGGCAGCGTCTGAGCGATGAGAACCGCACCCACTATCAGGTGGGGCTGCTCCCAGGCTCCAAGCCAGCCAAGCTCTCCTTGGGGGTGCCATTGGTGTTGGCTGTGGCCGATGAGCTGCGACAGATGCTGCCGAATGTCCGCTTTGTGATCCCGGTGGCCCCAGGACAAACCCCCCAGTCGTTGGCAGCCTATGCCCATCCCAAGCTCAATCCCGATATGGCTTTGATCTATGGCACCTCAGCCATTCTGGAGCAGACCAATCTGGGATCCCAGTTTGTTACCCCCTTTGGCAGCACGGTGCAATTGTGGACAAGCTTCCCTGCCTATTCTGTGCTGGCCAACTGTGATCTCTGTCTGACCACCATTGGCGCCAACACCGCCGAGCTGGCCTATTTGGGGGTGCCGATGGTTGTGGTGATCCCTACCAACAAGCTGGAGGCAATGCGCGCCTGGGATGGGATCCTCGGCCTGTTGACCCACCTTCCGGGCTTGGGCACTTGGCTGGCCCGCGTCTTCAATAGGATTGCTCTGCGTTGGCTGGGCCACTTGGCTTGGCCGAACATCTGGGCGGGGCGAGAGGTGGTGCCAGAGTTGCGGGGCCATTTGCGCCCGGTGGCCGTGGCCGCACAAATGCGAGTTCTGTTGGAAGATCCCCAGCGCCGTCAGCAAATGCAGACAGAGTTGCAGCGGCTGGGGGGCAAGCCGGGAGCCGCGCAAGCCATTGGAGAACTGGTGGCTCAACAGTTGGGTAAAGGCTAGGGCAGAAGGCAATTTGCTTGAGCTCGACCCAGTGGAGAGTTGCGCGAGGAGCTCCCTTGGCGCGATTGGAGATCTCTCCTTGCTGCCGGCAAAAAGTGCTAAAAGGGGAGTGGAGGTTCCTAAACGGAGACCATTCATGCTGACGGAGGCCGAGCAGTCGGCGGTGGAAAGCCCCAAAACGGGGGAGGGCAATTCTCTCCCTGCTGGCAAGCCGGAGCCAAAACTGGGGTTCTGGCAGCAATTTTGGGAGGATGTTGATTGTGTCTTCGATCGGGATCCGGCAGCACGCAATCGCTGGGAGGTCATCTTCACTTATCCCGGTGTGCATGCTCTGTTTTTGCACCGCATCGCCCACTGGCTGTGGAAACGGCGCTGGTTTTTCCTAGCGCGGCTGCTCAGCTTCTTGGCTCGTTCTTTCACATTGATTGAAATCCACCCGGCAGCCAAGATTGGGCGGCGCTTTTTCATTGACCACGGCTGTGGGGTGGTGATCGGTGAGACGGCAGAAATTGGCGATGATGTTACCCTCTACCACGGGGTCACGCTGGGGGGTACTTCCTGGAGCAAGGGCAAACGTCATCCCACCCTGGAAAACGGGGTGATTGTTGGCACAGGGGCAAAGATTCTGGGGCCGGTTCGCATTGGGGAAAAAGCTCGTATCGGAGCCAACGCGGTCGTGATTCAGGATGTAGCTCCCGGCATGACGGTGGTTGGGATCCCAGGCCGTGCGGTCATCCCGCCCCATCAGCGCCGCATCCCCGCCCATGGCATTGACCTGGATCACCATCTCATGCCTGACCCAGTGGGACGGGCTATCGAACAGTTGCTGCACCGTATCCAAGATCTGGAAGCCCAGGTGGCCCGCCTTAACCGGGAGCGGGAACAGGTCCGGCAGGATCAGGTGAGAGGCGAAGCAGAATATTCCTGATCCGTCCTGCTGATGCGAACGATCTGAAGATTTGTCTGAACCAGGTGGCTGGACAAGAGGGTCCAGCTTTCGGGGTATGCTGTGAGAGCGCTGGGCTGGGTATCCCGGCCAGCTTTTTCCTCTGGGCCCTTCTCTACTGGATAACGCCTCCAATGCCCCTTGCTACTGCGCAACGCTGTCGCGAACAGGATTCTGTACCGTTGGCTTTGTTGAGTGTATCCGACAAAACCGGACTGATCCCGCTGGCCCAGTCCCTCGTGCAAGAGCATGGCTTTCAACTGCTCAGCAGTGGGGGAACCGCCAAGGCGCTCTCAGAAGCTGGGATCCCGGTCACCCCTGTCTCTGCCCACACTGGCGCGCCGGAAATCTTGGGGGGAAGGGTGAAGACGCTGCACCCTCGCATCCACGGCGGCATTTTGGCCCGCCTGGAATGCAGCGAAGACCGGGCAGACCTAGAGGCGCTGGGGATCCCTCCCATCCAACTGGTGGTGGTCAACTTCTACCCTTTTGAACAGACAGTGGCCCAGGCAGGAGTGTCTCTGGAGGAAGCTTTTGAGCAGATCGATATCGGCGGGCCCACTTTGGCGCGGGCGGCAGCCAAAAATTATCCCTACGTTACGGTGCTGACGGATCCCAGCCAGTACCCCCAGTATTTGCAACTGCTCTCCGGGGCCTATGGGGAAACAGAGCGGCTGGCGTTTCGCTTCCAGTGTGCTCGTCGGGCCTTTGAGCAGGTGCTGGCCTACGACCGCGCCATCGTCACCTACCTGGCTCGCCTGGAGCTAGCAGGTCCCTCCCAGTCCTCCGCAGCTGCCGCTGAAGACAGGTTTCAACTGCAAGGGATCCTGTGGCAACGCCTGCGCTACGGGGAAAATCCCCATCAAGCTGCCACTTGGTATGTGACGGATCCGGCTGCCCCCGGCTGGCACCGGGCTAAGCAGTTGCAGGGGAAGGAGCTGAGCTACAACAACCTGCTGGATCTGGAGGCGGCCCGTGCCCTGGCGGCAGAGTTAACCTTGTTACTCCGCAATGCTGATGCGACGCGGCCCACTGACGGGAAGGGCTCTGTGTCTTCTGGCTCTGCTCGGAGGGAGTTCTTGCAACCTGAACAAGCGGTGGCGGTGGTGGTTAAGCACAACAACCCCTGCGGGGTGGCCATTCGCCCATCGCCGGCTGCCGCCCTCGAGGCTGCCCTGGCTGCTGATCCAGTTTCGGCCTTTGGGGGCATCGTCGCCCTCAACCAACCCTTGGACGCAGAGACCGCCCGACGGCTGGTGGAGCCTTTTTTGGAGTGTGTGGTGGCTCCCGATTGCACTCCAGAAGCAGCTGAGCTACTGTCAGTCAAAAAGAACTTGCGGGTCTTGATCTTGCCGGACTTGTGCGTGGGGCCTGCACAGACAATCCGCACCATAGCCGGGGGCTTTCTGGTGCAGGATGCCGACTCACCTGTTGTGCCGCAACGCTGTCGCGATCAGGGACTGACGCAAACCGACAGCCCCCCCTCTTGGCAAGTGGTCACCCAACGCCAGCCCACCCCCGCAGAATGGGCAGATCTGGAGTTTGCCTGGATAGTCTGCAAACATGTGAAATCCAACGCCATTGTCGTCGCCAAGCAGAGGCAGACGCTCGGCGTCGGAGCCGGACAAATGAATCGGGTGGGAGCAGCGGAGATCGCTCTCCAGCAGGCGGGATCCCAAGCAGCAGGAGCTGTTTTGGCCAGCGATGGCTTCTTCCCCTTTGCCGACAGTGTGGAGATGGCTGCCCGAGCAGGGATCCGCGCCATCATCCAGCCGGGGGGGAGCATCCGCGATGCCGATTCCATTGCTGCTGCCAACGCTGCCGGTATTGCCATGGTTTGCACCGGCATACGTCACTTTCTGCACTGAGCCCGCCTTTCTGCTCAAGAGAGAAATCTTCCCAAGAGAGACAAAGAGCATGACTCTAGTCAATAATAAGCTCAACTATTCAGTACGGATTACTACCAGTTGATCTTTCTGTTTACTTTCGA